>NZ_JBZEGG010000010.1:0-191733 GCF_058313095.1 Pseudogemmobacter sp. TB195 | reverse complement strand
GGCCCAGTATGTGCCAGGACCGCAAAGCAGCGGAAAGTGATCTCGCGTGAAGATGCGCCCCTCGGCGAGGGCCAGCACGAGCCGCGCGCGCAGATCCGGCGCAAGACGCAGCGCATAATAGCCGGGGATTTCGCCCCCTGCCCGATGCAGCCGCAGCCCAGGCAAGCCGGAGAATGCACTGTCATAAGCCTGGCGCAACGCCCGGCGCGCGGTCAGCTCTGCCGGCAGATCGGGCAAGAGGGCGAGCCCCATGGCGGCATGCAGTTCCGAAAGTTTGCCATTGAGGCCCGGCCCGGTCGCCCGCCCCTGTTCCAGCCCGAAATTGCGCAACCGGCGCAGGGCCGCCGCCTGATTGCCGTGCGTGACGACAAATCCGCCCTCAGCCGTATGCAGCAATTTGGTCGCATGCAGGGAAAAGGCCGAGGCATCGCCGAAATGACCAATCGGAATGCCGTCAATCTCGGTCCCGAAGGCATGGGCGGCATCATAGACCAGCCAGAGGCCATGCCGGCGCGCCAGGGTCTCCAGCGCCGCGACATCGCAGGGTATCCCCAGGAAATGCACCGGCAGGATGGCCGCCGTGCGCGGCGTGATCGCCGCCTCAACCGCGCGCGGGCAGAGCGTCAGGCGGTCTGGATCGACATCGGCAAAGACCGGCACCAGCCCGAGCGCTGCAATCGCCTGCGCTGTCGCGGCAAATGTGAGCGGGGTGGTGATGACCTCGGCTCCTGCCGGCAGCTCACCCAGCATCAGCGCAAGTGTCAGCGCCATCGTCCCTGATGAGGTCAGTGAGACCGTATCCCCCGCCTGCTGCCACGCACTCAGCGCGTGTTCCAGCCGCATATGCAATACACCGCCATTGGTCAGCCAGCCGGCATCCAGCGCCTCGGCGGTCAGGCTGGCGAGACGGGCGGGGTCGGGCAGCATCGGCGCGCCGAACACAACAGGCGGCAGATCAGTCATTGAAGGCTCCGCTCGCAAGCGCCTCGCGCAGGTCTCGATTGGATGTGAAGGGGACCTGGTACTTGCGATGAAGCTGCGTGCCGCCTCCCATCACCGGCAGGATATCGGCTCCGCCTGCCTGACAGCTGACACCAAGCATCCTCTCGATCGCATGGGCAAGGGTCCCGTCAACCTGGCCAGCCTCGGGCGGGAACGCCTCCTGCCCAAGCGCCAGATCCTGAAGCAGGCGGAGCGTGGCGCTGCGGACCCAGAACATCGACCCCACCGGAAAGCGCAGTCTGTCATTGTCGGGCAGCGGACCGGGCAGCGCCATCCGCCGTGCCAGTTCGCGCGCGATATCGCGGTTCGCCCCCCAATGTGCCGCACCAAGCACGGCGCGATACGTGACCGGAACCACCATGCCAAGCCTGGGGATCGACCCGAAAAAGGACAGGATCCGGTTCACCTCGCCTTCCGAACCGAGCAGGCAGCCGAGAATATGCGCCAGCCAGTCATCCAGCCTGTCGGAATGCAGCGAGCGTTTGCCATGCAGATGCAGCACGATGTCATGGCGGGCATGGGCATCGGCAAAGCCATATAGTTTGGGCCAGATATCGCGGCCCCGGTTCGCAAATACCCGGATCTCGGCATCCGGCAGATGCGCGCGGATGCGCCTCGCCTTCTCATCGGTGTCAGTTGACACATAGAGGCGGAACGGCACGGTAATATGCACGAGCCTCGCGGCAAAGACCGGCGCCAGCTCGTCATAATAAAGGTGCAGGAACACACCCACCGGACGGTCCGTCCCGGCACATTGCGCCCTCGGGCGCAGCGGCAATCCCGCTTTGCCCCGTTCGCGCAAAAAACCCTGAGGACCATGCGCCCAGAGCGGCTCATTGCTCACAATCCGGCTCAGCACAGGCTCGAGCAATTTTGGCGTGACATGCAGGTGAAGGGGAGAGGCGCGATCCTCCAAAGCTTCGATCACCCTGCGCGCCCGGCCTGCAATCCCCTCTACCCGGGCGGTACGGTCAGGTGCGGGCCCGCACCGGGCGAGCTGCCGCATCTCATGAAGATCCGCCGAGAGCACGTGGATGATGCCCGCGCTACCGCTGTCGGAGGGCAAGGGGGCAAGCCGCCCTTGCTCCAGATAATACAGCGCTGCGACGATCTCTTGCGCTGCGGCCAGAACGGTCGACCGGACGTCATCTGCCACAGAAGCAGCGCTGCCGGCTGTGGTCATCGGAGCGGATCGACCCGGGGAAAAGGCCGCGACGGCACTGGAAGAGCTGCTGATCAGCGCACGCGCCCGGTCAAGGATCACCCCCGCAGCCCTGTCAAAGCCGTATCGGGAGACCACACGATCATGCAGGGCAATCCGGTCCGGCAAACCAACGGGTGGCGCCGCGAGCAGTTGTTTCAGCGTCGACACCAGATCTTCCTGCCCGGCAACCTGCCGGATCTCGGGAAAATCCGGATCGTGGAAGCCGGATACCCGGTCCGAGACAACGAGCGCCCCGCTGGCCAGCGCATCATAACTGCGGTTGCTCATGAAGCCCTGCGTCGCCATCGGCGGCATATGGCTGTTCAGCAGGATGCGGGCGCTGGCATAGACCTCTGCAAGCGCCTCAGAATTCAGGCGCTCGCCCCGCCAGAGACGGGCGGGCACCACATCCTTCCAGCCCGGCCCCCAGATCTGCGGCTCGAACCCGGCCTCTGCCGCCCAAAGGATAATGCGGCGGTCCACGCGGGGGGCATAGCCGCCGACAAAGGCCAGCGGAATCTCATCCGCCCCCGCCGAACGCCGCAAGGGATGGAAACGGGCACATTCGGTGGCCTGAGGCAGGTAATCTGCCGCAAGCCCATGATCCTGCAACTGGGCGGTGAGCTTCTCTGATCCGATGAACAATGCCTGATAGCGCCGCAGCATCCCGATCGGCGCCACGTTCGGCGGACTGATCATCCAGAGCAGATTGGCCATCCCCGCGACAGGCTCTTCCAGATGCGGGCCAGCGATCTGCAAGAGAACTGAGGGCAGCGCGGACGGCTCCGGCTCTTCGCCCCGAAACAGCAGAACAGCCTCACAGCCCGCATGCCGCCGGATGGCCCGGGCCAGGCCTTCCGCGTATTGGCTTTCACCCCAGGACTGGTGGTTCGTCCTCGTCGCATTGATCCTGATACAGACGAGAACTCCTGACCCGCTCATAGCATTTTATCCGATACGTCCAGGAGCACCCAAGCTCGCCCCGCTGACAGGCCCAGATTTGAGGTTTTTGCGAGGAGCGTCAATGCGCTGCACCACCCCATCGGGCGGGCGTGACGCATGGATCGGGCGCAATGGCAGGCCTTCGCGCCTCTGCCCTCAGAAAAAACCTATAAATCCATTATAATTCAACATATTACAGTGAAATGGCCGCAGTTTTTTCTTCAGTTGCAGGAATTTCCCTCAAGACGTCTGTTGACTGGTCTCGCGCTTTGCCCGTGCGCCCGATGGTGGCGCACGGACTTGCAGCAGTCAGCCAGACTGCCCCGGCCCGTCGAGCGAGACCGGGCCGAGCGTTGGCCAGAGATCTCCCGGACCGGGATTGGCCCGGTCAGAGCTGCCGCCGAAATGGGTCATGATGCCCCAGACCGCGTTCAATGCGGTCTGGACGGCCCCCTCGACCCAGGCCGGGGTCCAGCTGATGCCATCCCCGGCAAGGAAAATGCCGCGCTGATCCGCAGGCATCTCGGCCTGAATGAAGTGTCGGTACATCCGCAGATTATAGCGGTAATGCCCGGGCAGCGCGCCTTTGAAGGCGCCAAGGAAGTTGTCATCCGCCTCCCAGCTGACGCAAATCGGGTTTCCGCGAATATGGCTTCGGATATCAACGCCGGGATAGATCCGCTCCAGCGCCGCAAGCGCCAGCTCGACCCGCTTTTCTGGCCCGTAAGGCAGCACCTTCAGCGCATCGGTCATCCAGCTGTAGGAGAGGCAAATCACCGCAGGCCGGTCGGGCCCATTGTCAAAGAGATAGGTGCCACGTGTGTTGCGATCGGTCAGCGTCATCGACAAAAGCGGTCGCCCGTCAGGGCCGGTTTCTTTCCAGAACGGCCGGTCGACCATGACAAAGGTCTTCGCGGCCTGCATATATCGGGTGCGGTCCAGCGCCATCCAGAGTTTCTGATCAAACAGCGCCTCATCCACGGCGACCGAAGTGGTCAGAAGATGGCTCTGACAGGTCACGAGCACCGCGCTGTAATCGCGCGCCACGCCCCATTGGTCGGTGACGGTGAACCCGCCCTGCCCGCTCCGCGCGATGCGCGTCGCGCGCCCGAGCGTCGCGCCTCCGTTCAGATCCGCCAGCGAGGTGCCCTCGGGCCAATGCGCCCCGCGCGCAGGCAGTCGCCAGAGCTGGTGCAGCACCCCTTCGACCCCGCCGACGATGTAGCGTTGATGGTCATCCAGTTCGAGCAGGTTCACCCGCAGGATCTCGAGCATCGAATTCGGAAAGTCACTGTCCCAGCCGCCGGTGCCAAACCCAACCTGGCCAAAGACCTCGCGATGCCGGAAGCCAAGGCTCTGGAACGCGCTGGACGAGGTGACGAAATCGTAAAATGTCCGTTCATCCCATTTCGCAACCAACGGATCCCAGATCGCTTTCAGACGGGCCACATCGCGGTCGCGCACGGCTTCGGTCAGGGCGGCGAAATCGGCATGTTCCTCAAGCGCGGCGCGGTACGCGGCGGCGACCTCGTGATAAAGCTGCGGCAGATCCTCGGGGCCGCGGGCGAAATGGGTCTCGCCTTCAAGGTCGATCACCGTCGATCCGGCGGCCTCGGTCAGCGGATTGGGGAAAGGGCGGCTTTCGATCCCAAGGAGATCGACATAATGGTAGAAGGCGCGCGACGAGACCGGAAAGCGCATGCCGCCAAGTTCGGCGATAATATCCTCCGTGCCCTCGAACAGCTCAGAGCGCAGCCGGCCACCGAACTTACCAGATTCGTAGATTTCGGGATGGAGGCCCAGCTTCATCAGTTCATAGCCCGCGATGATGCCCGCAGCCCCCGCCCCGATCACCGCGAGTTTTTCACCAAAGCGCGCCTGCGGCACGCCTCCGAGCCCGGCCGGATGCGTCAGCCAGTCGTCATAGGCAAAGGGAAAATCCGGGCCGAAGGCGGTTACAGGCTTTTTCAGGGTCATGCTATCAGAGGCTTTCGGGCTGGTGCTTTGCAGATTGAGGGAAACCAGGGCAGATTTGTAAAGACAGTAGCGGAAGCGAGGTTCAGATGAAGGTGGCACTCTGGCAGGCGAAGCCGACCAATGGGAACATTGAGGCGGCATTTTCGGCGATTTGCACGCAGTTGCAGGTGGCGGCAGCGGCAGGGGCCAAACTCCTGCTCGCGCCGGAGCTGTTGCTCCCGGGCTATAACCGGCCGGATCTGCATGAAAGTCTGTCACAGCCGCTGGACGGCGCATGGATCACCCGGCTGCGTGAGATGGCGGCGCATGCGGGGTGCGGCATCTGCCTCGGCTGGGCAGAACGGGACGGCGCTACCGTTTACAACGCCGCCACGACGATCGGCCCCGATGGCGCGGTGCTGGCGCATTACCGCAAGATCCAGCTCTTCGGCCCGATGGAGCGCCGATCATTTCGCCCTGGCGACCAGCTTTGTCCGGTATTTGATCTGGAAGGACGAAAGCTTGCCATGCTGGTTTGCTATGACATCGAGTTTCCCGCCCATGCGGCAGCCCTTTCCCGCAATGGCGCCGAACTGATCCTGGTGCCCACGGCCAATCCTGCCGGCTTTGAACATGTCCAGCGTATCCTGGTGCCGGCCCGCGCGCATGAAGGCAATTGCACCGTGGCCTATGCCAATCTGACCGGTCCGGAAGGGGACCTGACCTTTGGCGGGCTTTCCGTGATTGCCGGGCCGGATGGCCAGCCGCTTGCAACCGCCGGTGCCCGGGGAGAGGCACTGTTGATTGTGGACCTCGCTGCGTCAGATGAGGTGCCAGAGAATCTGAGATCTGCGCAGGCGGCGGATTTCAGGCCGGTCTGATCTTTCGAAACATCCGGCATGTTTACCCCGGTATACATACCCCGAGGCTTGAGTGTTTACCCCGGTATACATCTGGCCGCAGGCGCGGATCTCACAAGGGAATGGAATACCCGCACGGGGTCTGGCACCTGGACCTCTGCCTTTCGCAGCACCGCGTTGAGATAAGCGCCGGGGCTGCGGATACGACCAAAGGCCTCCACAAGCCCCAGAACAACCAGCGCGCAGCCCTGCAGCCCAAACCGTTTTTTTGCGAGGCCAAGCACGGGATGCGTCAAACCGATCGCCGGCGCGACAGTTTCAGAAAGCCGGATAAGATCAGGCCAGTTTCGCGGCTGGTGTGGAGCGTAATCTTTCACACTCGCAGCCATCTCCAGGCATTCATCAAGGCTGATATCCTGTGCTTTCTGAGCAGAGTCAGAATCAGAGGTATCTTTTCCTGATCTCTGAATGTGCCGGTCATTCTGGCCGTTGCTGGCGGTCATTTCGCCGGATCGTTCAGATGCAGTATCTGGCTGTGTCATGTCGGGCGGCGTGTGGTCAGGTGCGCTGTCATCCGGGTCGGGCAGGGTCGCCGCAATAGACCGCAGCTCATCCGGCCCAAGCTTTCGCCGCAGCGCGAGGCGGGCAGTTTCCAGGAGTGGCTGAGCCAGATCTCCGGCGCTGTGAAACAGCCGGTCGCGGATCACTGCCCGCAGGGCCTTCACCTCTGCGGCTTCCTGATGGCAGGTCTCAGCAAGGGCTTCCAGATGGGGATGCAGGTCGAACAGCGGCGCGAGGCTGATACCATAGCTCAGCTGCACATCGGCCTCAGAATTGCGGACCTGATAGCGTTTGCCATTGGGGCTCGGCCGCTTGCTCACCAGCCCGACCGACCGGAGATGGTTCAGACGGCGGCGCAAGGTACGCTCGTCAATGCCGTCACAGCGCGCGATCAGCACCCGGTTCGAGGCGAAGACCATCCTCTGATCGGGCTGCGGATCCTGTGGCAAAAGGCTCAGGAGCCCGCGCAGAACCGCAATGTCGCGGTCGCGCAGCTGAAGCCGTTCGCGGCAGATCCGCACCAGATCCAGAAGGTGCCAGCGCAGGTCGGTGACGCCTTTGCCTGTCATCTGCGGCAGGGCAGGGCGAGAGGGTGCAAACGACCGGCGCCCGTCCCGGCGGGGCAGGGGCGAATAAGTGATCTGTTCCATGATGTCATCGGGCGGAACGAGAAGACGGTCCGATTATGGGCCGCATGCCGGCTGGCACACCGGGAAAACGACAACAGTTTTCCAATCACCGCCTGAGCGATGTTGCATGTGATTCGGGCCTGCGCTAGAGTGCTCTTGCTAGACGTTAAGCATTCTCAGGGTTGGCGCCCTGTGGTTTGCACGGGCCTTCCGGGTGGTTTCCATTCGGAAGGTCTTTCTTTTTCCGACGCTGCTCCTTTGTTGTTATCGTTGGGGTGTGATGTGTCCGGTCAGCTGCGTTTCGCGCGCGCCGCCAGAAATTCCTCATGCAGGCGCGGCAGCAGATCCTGTGCCTCGTCATGCAGCCAGGCCGCGAAAGCTGCATTCCCGGCCGTCGCCTCAAAGCTCATCCGGGCCCTTTGCAGCCGGACCGAGCCCAGCTCTGTCCCGTTACGGGCGAGGATAGGGGCGGCACTGTCGGCAGCGGCTGCTTTTTCCGGCCGCGCAGCCGACGGGATCGCCCTGACCCAGGCCTCAAAGCGCTGATCCGAGGTCAGCTCCGGGGCAAATGGGGCAGGGTGGACCGAGCGCGCCGCGATCTGCCCTTCGAGGATCCGCAAGGCCAGATCATACCAGCGTTTCCAGCCCACCGAGGGCGCCGCGCCAATCCGCTCGATGACCTCACGCGGCAGCGCCTCGCGCACTTTGCGCATATGCGAGGTATGGCTGCGACTGACATTCAGCGCGTCCTGGATCACGCGGGCCTCATAGCCGGCCTCTTCAAGGTCGCCGGCAAACAGCGCCTTTTCGATGAAAGATGGGTCTTTGCGCAGATTGTTTTCCTGGCCCTGAGCCAGCACCGCCTCCTCATCCGAGAGCGTGCGGATCAGCGCCTTGACCGGCAGGTCAAGGCCCCGGATCGCCGCCAGACGGCGCCGGCCATAGACCACCTGATAGCGGCCGCTGAGCTTTGGATGCGGACGCAGCAGGATCGGCACCTGTTGCCCGTGTTTCGCAATGCTCTCGCGCAGTTCCAGGATGTCTTCGCCCAGATCGCCAAGCCGGTCCCTGAGGCCGGTATCCTCGATCTGGGCCGGATCAATCTCCTGGACCGAACGGCTGCCGATGCTGCGCAGGTCATTGCGGATCGCCGCAATCGGGCCGCTGGCCTGAAAGACCTCGGGCATCTTGGCGGGCTCGGCCACCCCGGCAGGGCGCGGGGCAGGGGAGATGCCTTCGAACATGTTCTTGCGGGCCATGTCAGTTCCTTCCCCAGGCTCTGTGGATGTCTTGCTCCAGCTCGCGCGCGACCGCATTCACGGATTCCATCGCGCGGTCATAGGTATTGCGGTTCATGCTGCCCCGTCCGACCTCGAACAGGGTCTGATGCGTCAGCCCGGCATCCGAGATGGCGGTGGATTTCAGGAAGGTCTCGGTCATCACCCGTTTCCCGAAATTCGCGCGCAAAAGCCCGGCGACCTGGGCCTGTGGCCCGTCCGAGGGTTCGAACCGCGACACCAGGTATCGCAGGAAATCGTAATCCAGCGTCATGCCCGCGTCCCGGATCGTGTCAAGGAGCGAGGCTGCCATTGTCAGAAACTGCGCCAGCGAGGCCACGTCGATGAAATTCGGCACCACCGGGATCAGGATCGACGATGAGGCCACCAGCGAAGACAGCGTCAGGAAGCCCAGCTGCGGCGGGCAGTCAATGAAGACGAGGTCGTAATTTGCCTCGACCGACTGGATCGCCTCGCGCAGGCGCAGATAAAACGGCGGCTCCGAGCCCTGGCGCAGCGCATAGGGGGTCTCGGTTTCATATTCCGACAGGATCAGCCCGCCCGCAGCGATGTCGAGCCCGTGGAAATAGGTCTTGCGAATGACCTCCTCCATCGGCAGCGGGTCGGTATAGCGGATCGCGTCATAGATCGTGCCCTGATGCGAGAAATCGATCTCGGGGCGCAGGCCGGTCATCGAGGACAGCGAGGCCTGGGGGTCCATATCGACCACGAGCACCCGGTAGCCATGCAGCGCGAACCACTGGCTGAGATAGGCCGCGGAAGTCGTCTTGGCCGACCCCCCCTTGAAGGAGACACAGGACAGGATCTGCACGGGCTCCTGCCCGACCCGGCCGCGCAGGTAAAGCGAAGGGTCCCTGGTGGTGCGCGCCAGCGCGAGGCGGATCAGCCCGAGATCCTCTGCCGTGTAAAGCCTGCGGCCGCGTTCATCGAGCGCCACATCGGGGATCTTGTCTTCGGCATGCAGCTTGCGCAGATGTCCGGGGGCGAGGCCAAGAAAATCGGCTGCTTCTCCCGAGGAAAAGCTGCGCAGATATTTCCGTGCATCCGGCGCAAAATTGCGCTCCAGATGCTGGCGGATGGAATCGTGCAAGGTTGCTGCATCGCCCTGGAGCTCTGCGAATACACGCTCTGCTGTCATGCAGCCCTCATTTATCCTGTGCGGCACAGTTTCTCTGTGCTCTGCCCCCTGTACAGGGATGCTCGTGATGTCTGTAGCGCAAAAATCCGAAATTCTTGCATTTCTGCGCTACAAAGAGAAATGCGCCAGGAATGGGCGTCACGCAAGAAAATTCTACACCTGGTAGTGCCTTCTCGGGCCAGCTTGTGGATAAAATGCGGCGCCCGGTTGTCATGTGGCCGAAATGTAACGAAAACAGCCCGGTTGGTCATCCCGACCTGTATCAATATCTTGTAGCATTCCCGGCGTCGCTGGCCGCCGGATCAAAGTTGCGATTCGTCAGGCAGGTCAGAACGCTCTACGCCGGGCCGGTACCTGCTTTGGTCGTCACGCGCTCAATCACCGGGGGACAGAACCGGCCCTGTCCGGCATGCTTGAAAGACAGGGGTGGAACTGTTATCTTACCTTTGTCTTACATTGGAGCTTTGCTCATGCCCCGGCCCCCCTCTGTGACCACGACCCTTTCGACCAAAGGCCAGATTATCCTGCCCAAGGCCATCCGGCAGCGGCGGGACTGGGAGGTTGGCACCCGGCTCATCGTCGAAGAGACGGCAGAGGGGGTGCTTCTGAAACGCGCGCCCAGCTTTGCCGCAACAAAGCCCGAGGATGTCTTTGCCCTGCTGCCCCATCGGGGCGATCCGAAATCGGTTGAAGAGATGGATGCGGCCGTGCTGGCCGAAGCCCGGCGGCGTCATGATCGCGATTGATACGAATGTGGTGGTGCGCTACCTGACCGGCGATCACCCCGACCAGTCGCCGCGCGCCCGCACCCTGGTCAACGGCCAGGCGGTCTTTGTCGCTGTGACGGTCATTCTGGAAACCGAATGGGTGCTGCGCAGCGCTTACGGCTATAAACCGGGCGACGTGGCGCGTGCGCTCCGCGCCTTTGGCGGGCTTGCGACCGTGACCGTTGAAGATGCGGTGATCGTGGCGGATGCGCTGGACCGGGCCGAACAGGGCATGGATTTCGCCGATGCGCTGCATCTGGGAAAATCGGCGCAATGTGATGGTTTCGTGAGTTTTGACCGAAGGTTTGTCAAACTGGCGCAGGAATCGGGGTTTTCGGACGTGCAAAGCGCCTGACTCCATGGGCATGACCACCCTCCGGAGATCTGCCGGGGCTGGCGTCCGGGGGCAATCTCACGCTTTATGGCAATATAGGTGCGGCGGCGTTGGGGCCAGCGCGACCAGGGTATTGGAGCATGGCTATGACCTTTGACCCCGCCGCAGGTCACTCTGCGCCCCGCGGCCCGCAGGATCTGGCGAATGATCCGCGCAATCCGGGCATGCCGCTTGAGATCGCAATGTTCGAAGGCCACGGGGTCAATCGCTCTGCCACAGAGCGCCGGGCCGCGTCGCTGGGCGCGCGCCGCACGGTCAAGAAAGAGTATCAGGCGGCCTGGCTGATCAATGCGATCCGCTGCATTGATCTGACGACGCTCGCCGGCGACGATACTGCGGCGCGGGTGCGCCGTCTTTGCGCCAAAGCCCGCCAGCCGCTGGCCGCCCATATCACCGAGGGGCTGGGGATCGCGGATCTCGGGCTCACCACTGGCGCGGTCTGCGTTTATCCGACCATGGTGGGCCATGCGGCAAAGGCGCTGCAGGGCAGCGGGATCCCGGTTGCCTCGGTTGCAACCGGCTTTCCCGCCGGGCTGATGCCGCTCCATTTGCGGCTGGAAGAAATCCGCTATGCGGTGGCCGAGGGTGCGAATGAGATCGACATTGTCATCACCCGCGAACATGTGCTGACCGGCAACTGGGCGGCGCTTTATGACGAGATCGCGGCCATGCGTTCGGCCTGCGGGCCGGCGCATCTGAAGGCAATCCTTGCCACGGGTGATCTGCAAACGCTCAGAAATGTCTATGCGGCGTCAATGGTTGCGATGCAGGCGGGGGCCGATTTCATCAAGACCTCGACCGGGAAAGAGGGCGTCAATGCCACTTTGCCCGTCAGCCTCGTGATGGTGCGGGCCTTGCGCGATTATCTCGACGCCACTGGCCACCGCATCGGTTTCAAGCCCGCAGGTGGCATGAAAGCGGCGAAAGACGCGCTGAGCTGGCAGATCCTGATGCGGGAAGAAATGGGCCGCGACTGGCTCATGCCGCATCTGTTCCGCCTTGGCGCCTCGTCAATGCTTGGGGATATCGAGCGTCAGCTGGAACATCATGTCACCGGACGCTATTCATCCGCATCGCGCCTCGCGTTGGCATGAGGGGGGATAAATGAACAAGATCAAAGAGATCCTGGCGACGATGGATTATGGCCCCGCCCCTGAGGACATCAGCGTTCTGCGCGACTGGCTGAAACGCCATGAGGCGGGCTTTGGCCATTTCATCGACGGCGTGTTCACCGCGCCCTCGCAGCTTTTAGAGGTCATGAACCCCGCCACAGGCGAGACCATCGCCCGGGTCTCACAAGGGGCAGAGGCCGATGTCAGTGCCGCGGTCAAAGCCGCGCGGACGGCGCAAGTGAAATGGGCGGCGCTGCCAGGGCATGAACGGGCGAAACATCTCTACGCGCTTGCCCGCCATGTGCAGCAACATGCCCGTTTTCTCGCGGTGCTGGAAACCATCGACAATGGCAAGCCGATCCGCGAAAGCCGCGATATCGACATCCCGCTGGTCGCACGGCATTTCTACCATCACGCGGGCTGGGCCGAGATCCTCGCCGATGAATTCCCCGGCGCAGGTCCGCAGGGTGTGTGCGGCCAGGTGATCCCGTGGAATTTCCCGCTGCTGATGCTGGCCTGGAAGGTCGCACCAGCCCTCGCGGCCGGGAATACGGTCGTGCTGAAACCGGCGGAATATACGCCGCTGACCGCGCTGGCCTTCGCGGAAATCGCGCGCGAGGCGGGCCTGCCGAAGGGTGTGCTGAACATCGTCACCGGCGATGGCACGACCGGCGCGGCGCTCACCGGCCATCCCGGCATCGACAAGGTCGCCTTCACCGGGTCAACCGCGGTTGGCCGGGTCATCCGCCGCCAGATCGCGGGTTCCGGCAAGGCGCTGACGCTGGAGCTGGGCGGGAAATCCCCCTTCATCGTTTTTGCTGACGCCGATCTTGATGCGGCGGTCGAGGGCGTGGTCGAGTCAATCTGGTTCAATCAGGGTCAGGTCTGTTCTGCGGGCTCGCGCATCCTGGTGGCCGAAGCGGTCTCTGCACGGTTCACCGATCTTCTGAAACGCCGCATGGCCCATCTGCGGGTTGGCGATCCGCTGGACAAATCCACAGATATCGGCGCCATCGTGCATCCGGTGCAGCTGGCGCGGATCACCGATCTGGTTGAAAAGGGCAGGGCGGAAGGGGTTGCGATCCACCAGGGCGAGGCGCCGGCAGGCTGTTTCTACCCGCCGACGCTGGTCACCGGGGTCGAGCCCGCCTCGATCCTTGCCACCGAAGAGATTTTCGGCCCGGTGGTCACCCTGACCCCGTTTCGCACGCCCGAAGATGCCGTGGCGCTGGCCAATAACACCCGTTACGGCCTTGCGGCTTCGATCTGGTCAGAAAACATCAACCTCGCGCTGGATGTAGCGGGTCGGGTGCGGGCCGGGGTGGTCTGGATCAATTCTGCGAATATCTTTGATGCCGGCGCCGGGTTCGGCGGCATGCGCGAAAGCGGCTTTGGCCGCGAGGGCGGGCGCGAAGGCATGAGCGCCTATCTGAAACTGGCCGTGCCTAAGGCGAAGAAGCCCGAGGAGGCCCCGGCGGCCCTTGACGCCAGCCCGGCGGAGACCCTGCCCGCAAGCGCCATCGACCGCACCGCCAAGCTCTATATCGGCGGCAAACAGGCACGGCCAGACTCTGGCTATTCCTACCGGGTCGAAGGGCCGAAGGGCACGGCCGGCCTTGCGCCGCTTGGCAGCCGCAAGGATATACGCAACGCGGTCGAGGCCGCGCATGGGGCCAAAGGCTGGGGTGCACAAACCGGGCATAACCGCGCCCAGGTGCTGTATTACCTGGCCGAGAACCTTTCGGCGCGCGTAGCGGAATTCGAGGACCGGTTGCGCAGTTTCGGACAGACGGCATCGGCGGCAAAAACCGAGGTCGAAACCGCGCTGCGTCGTATTTTCTGGTATGCGGCCCAGGCGGATAAATTCGATGGCGCGGTGCATTCGACCAAATCGGCGCATGTGACACTGGCGATGCACGAGCCGCTCGGCGTGGTCGGGCTGGTCTGCCCGACGGCGTTGCCGCTTCTGGGCCTTGTCTCTCTGGCGCTGCCAGCGGTGGCGATGGGCAATCGGGTGGTGGCGGTGCCGTCGCAGACCCATCCGCTGGCGGCGACCGACCTGTATCAGGTGTTCGAGACCTCGGACCTTCCCGGCGGCGTGATCAACATCGTGACCGGCGAGCGCGAGGTGCTGGCGAAGACGCTGGCGGAGCATGACGATGTCGATGGCCTCTGGTATTTCGGCACCGGCGACGGGGCGAAGGCGGTCGAGACCGCCTCGGCCGGCAATCTGAAACAGACCTGGTGCGAGGAGGGTGCGGCCCGCAACTGGCTTTCCGCTGAAGGCCAGGGCCGAAACTTCCTGACCCGCGCCACACAGGTCAAAAACATCTGGGTTCCTTACGGCGAATGATTATCTTTGATTGTGACGGCGTGCTGGTCGACAGCGAGATCCTCTCGAATGCGATTGACGCAGAACTGATGACAGCGGCTGGCTGGCCGATCACTGCAGCAGAGATCATCCGCGGCCATATAGGTCAGCCCAAGGCGGTTATCTGGGATCAGATCGCCGCGCTGCGGGGCGCGCCCTGGCCCGAGGGTCTCATTGAGCAGGCCGATGCGCTGCTCCTCGCGCGGATGGAGACCGAATTGCAGCCGGTCGAAGGTATTCGGGCCGCGCTTGAGAGCCTGCCCGGGTTTAAGGCGGTGGCCTCGTCTTCGGCACTGCCGAAACTGCGCCGCTCGCTCGAGGTCTGCGGGCTGAGCGATTTCTTCGCGCCGCATATCTATTCCGCCAGCCAGGTGGCACGGGGCAAGCCCTTTCCGGATGTGTTTTTGTTCGCCGCCAGTCAGTGCGGCGTCTCCCCGGCGGATTGCGTGGTGGTTGAGGACAGCGCCGCCGGGGTAAAAGCGGCCCTTGCGGCAGGAATGCGGGTGGCCGGCCTGACCGCCGGACGCCATTCCTGGCCGGGACATGGCGACCAGCTTCTTGCGGCGGGGGCGGCACGCATCTTCACCCGCACATCCGAGCTGAGCGAGGCCGCGTTGCGGGCGCTCTGAACCCGCGCGCTTCCGGGCCTCGGGCTGCACCTTGACCGAAACGGTGCTGCGACCGCCTTGGCGAAAGCTCCGGGGGGCCGTTCTTCGGATGCTGGCGGGATTTTCAGCACGCGCGGTCAGGAAAATGAAATTGCCTGTGCGGAAAACAAGCTGGAGATTGCGCTTGCCTTGGGAGAGGTATGGCCCGCATCCGTCGGGCCTGTTTGTGTTGCAGGCATGCGATGAATCCTGCGATGCCGGGGAGGGGAGAAAAGAGATGTCCTTGAGAGAACCGGCACAGGCCGGACGTCACCGCCGTTTCCGGCTGACCCAGGAGGGTGTGGTCTCCCTGATCGCGCTGACGCTGTTTCTGGCTTTTGCCCTGTTTCTGAACAACTTCATGACCCAGGGTAATCTGCTCACCTTGCTGAAAAACGTGGCCATCCTTGGCACGCTTGCGGTGGGGATGGGGATGATCGTGGTCGGGCGCGGCATCGACCTGACCATGGTTGCGGTCATGGTGGTGGGCGTGGCTTTCGCCATCTGGCTGTCATCACAGGGCTTTGCCTTTGGTGAAGCGGTGCTGATCGGCGCGGCCCTGGTGGCGTTTTGCGGGCTGATCACCGGCATTCTGATCGCCATTGCCGAAGTGCCGCCGATTTTTGCCACCCTTGCCATGGCGTCGATTGTCTATGGCGGCGGCCGTGTCGCCTTCAGCTCGGATGTGCTTTATGCACCGGCGGGGATCGGCTGGCTGGTGGCCATCGGCTCGGGCACCTTCCTGGGCGTGCCCTATTCCATTCTGATCCTTGCGGGCATCGCGGCGCTGGTCGCGCTGTTTCTCAGCCTGACGCGGTTTGGCCGCTTCATCTATGCGACCGGCGACAATCCACATGCGGCGCGCACCATGGGTCTGCCGACCCGGCCGGTGCAGATCAGCCAATATGTGCTGGCCGCGCTGATCGCCTATGCCGCCGGGATCCTGATGACCGGCCTCGTGTCCGGGATCAACACAAGGCTTTATAATTCCACGCTGATCTATGACGTGCTTCTGGTCGTGGTGCTGGGCGGGATCAGCCTTTCCGGTGGCCAGGGCGGCGTGCGCAACGTTCTCGTTGGCACGGTACTGGTGGGGATCCTGATCAATGGCATGACGATCATGAATTTCAGCTATACCAGCCAGAACCTCATCAAGAGCGTGATCCTGCTGGCCGCGCTGGCGCTGGATGCGGTGATCAACCCCCGCGATGAGCAGACCTCGCAAAGCGGCGATATCTGAACGTCATGCGGACTAAAGAGAGTTTCAGGGAGGAGACATCATGAAAGTTCTGAAAAATACCGCCTTCGCAGCGCTGGCGGCTTCCGCTCTGCTGGCAGCGGTTCCGGCGCAGGCCGATGATATCGAACAGGTGGGGCGCGCCGCCTATCTTGAGGCCGTGACGGGCAAGAAAGTGATCTTTGTTCCGCTGTCGCAGGGGATGGATCTCAACCAGGCCTGGACCGCCGTCTGGCAGCGCCATGCCGCGCGTTATGGGTTCTCCTTCGAGGTGCGTGACCCGAATATGGACACCGCCGCCGGCATCCGCGCGCTGCAGGGCGCGATTGCCGAAAAGCCCGATGTCCTGATCGTGCAGAATCCCGATGTGCAGACCTATGCCCGTGCGCTGAAACAGGCGCAGGATGCCGGGATCAAGATCCTGCAGATCAATATGCAGTCGATCACCCAGACCGACAGCTATGTCGGCAATGACTGGATCGAGATGGGCCGCCTTGAGGCAGGCGAGCTCGCCCGGACCTGCCTTGCCCCCGGCGCGTCTTCGGGCAAGATCGTCTGGCTGGCGGGCGTGCAGACCGGTGCCGCAAATATCTATATGCGCGAAGGTCTCAACCAGATCCTCGCGGAAAACCCGGGGCTTGAGCTGGTGTCTGACCAGCCCGCTGACTATGACAGCGAGAAAGCCCGCCAGATCACCGAGACCGTGCTGCAACAGCACCCTGATCTTTGCGGCATCATGGGCATCTGGGACAATGCCGAGGTCGGTGCCGGTGCCGCCGTTCTGGCCGCAGGCAAGCAGGATCAGGTGACCATCGTGACCAATGGTGCGGGCGCCCATACCGCGTGCGAGAGCATCGAAAAGGGTCTGCTTGACGTTGTTTACAACTTCAACGCGCCGATCCAGGCCGAGATTGCCGCGCAGCAGATCTCGGAATTCCTGCAAAACCCCGACCGCCCGGCGGGTTCGGAAAAAACCGTCTTCTTCGGGCCGATCACCCGGGTCGACAAAAATAATGCCAGCGGCCGTAACTGCTGGAAAATTGACGAGCTGAAGTAAGGACCTGTCTGCAATGAGCCTCAGCGAAAGCCTTGTCCGGTTGCGGTACCGGGTTCTTCCCGATCACGTTCTGGGCGAGCTTCTCACCAAGAAATGGGTGGACAGTGCAATTCCCTTCGCAGCCCTTGTGCTTGTGATTGCGATTTTCGCTCCGATTGTGCCGCGCTTCTTCCAGTTCGGGACGATCTCACTTCTTTCCGGCGAAATGGCCGAGCTGGGGCTCGTTGTTCTGGGCCTGACCATCGTGATGATCTCGGGGGGGATTGACCTCTCGGTCGGGTCCACCTTTGCCCTCGCGGTCACCACCGCGCTTTACACCATGAATGTCATGGGGCTGAGCCTGGGTGGCGGGCTGGCCGCCACTCTGGGGGTCGGCGCGGTTTGCGGCGCGATCAACGGCTTCATGGTCGGTATCCTCAGGATGCGGGCCTTTCTGACGACGCTGGTGACACTGATCATCTTCCGCTCGGTTTTCGATATCGTCTTCCCGCAGATCTCGACCGATATCGTGATGAATTACCCGGAGTCCGCGGCATGGGATTTCCTTGGCATGGGGCATGTGCTGGGCCTGCCGACCCCCTTCTGGGTGCTGGCCGCGATTGCGCTGATCCTGCATATCGTCCTGTCACGTGGTCGCTATGGCTGGCGGCTGATGGCGGTGGGTGGTGCGCGGCGTTCGGCGCATAATGCCGGGATCAATGTGCGCTGGACGGTGTTTTCCGCCTATGTGATCTGCTCGGTTCTGGTGGCGCTTGGCGGGTTCCATTTTGCGGCGCGGATCGGATCGGCTGCATCCGACATCGGCGCGGGGATGGAGCTTCAGGCCCTGACCGCGACCGTGCTGGGCGGCATCTCATTGGGCGGAGGGCGCGGATCGGTTGCGAAGGCGCTGATGGGGGCGCTGTTCGTGCTGATCCTGTCGACGTCCTTGCTGGCGCTGGCCATTCCGGGCCCGGTCAATGCGCTGATCCTTGGCCTTGTGCTGGTCACGGCTGTTTTCCTTGACGTCCGCTGGGTGAAGAACCGCCATAAACTGCTGCGCGCGGTCTATATCTCGCCCACCTTCAACAAGCTGCCGCCGGCGATTTCCACGACCGAAGGCCCGCTGGTGCCGAATGACCGGCTGCGCGCGTCAGACCCGATCGGCCTTGGCATCATGGATGGCGCCGAGGATGCAATTTTCGACCGTGACGGCAATCTTTATACCGGCTCGCGCCATGGCGATATCATGCGCTGGTTCGGGCCGGATTACACCCGTTACGAGATCTTTGCCCATACCGGCGGCGCGCCCCAGGGCATGGCGTTCGACGCCGAGGGCAACCTTGCGGTCTGTGTCGGCGGCATGGGGCTTTATCAGGTCTCGCCCAAAGGCGAGGTCACGCTGCTGACGGCGGAAACCAACCGCAGCTGGACCTCGATCGCGGACGATTCCGTGATGAAGCTCGCCGATGACTGCGACATCCTGCCGGATGGGCGCATCATCTTTTCCGAGGCGACTGTGCGGTTCGAGATGCATGACTGGTATGCCGATGCGCTGGAAAGCCGCGGCAATGGCCGGCTGATCGTCTATGATCCCAAAAGCAAAACCACCCGCACCGTGCTGTCGAACCTGATCTTCCCGAACGGGGTCTGCACCTCTTACGACGGCGAATCCGTGCTGTTTGCCGAAAGCTGGGCCTGCCGGATCAACCGCTATTACTATGCCGGACCGAAGAAAGGCAGGCTTGAGCGGGTGATCGAGGGGCTTCCGGGCTATCCGGACAACATCAACCGTGCCTCGGACGGCACTTATTGGCTGGCCCTGATGGGCTCGCGCACCCCGGCGCTGGATCTGTCGCTGGAAATGCCGTCCTTCCGCCGCCGCATGGCGCGAAGGGTGTCGCAGGATGCCTGGCTGATGCCGAACCTCAACACCGGCTGCGTGCTGAAGTTCAACGAAAAAGGCGAGATTCTGGAAAGCTTCTGGGATCTTGGCGGCACCCGCCATCCGATGATCACTTCGATGCGCGAGCATAAGGGCACCCTCTATCTCTGCGGCATTTTCAACAACCGGATGGGCGCGCTGAAACTGCCCGGGGCGGACCAGGACTGGTGCGGCGTCGACAGCTATTGGGGGAAACCGAAATGATCGCGATCCGCCGCTTTATCGACCGCCGCCTTGGCCGGGGCGAGGCCGCGATCACGGTGCCGGTACTGGATGGCCCTATGCTGCCAAATGCGGGTCTCGATGAGGCGGCTGAGGTCGCCTTGCTGACAGATGCCGATAATCTCGTCGTGACCGGCAAGGGGCTGGTGGCGTCTTCTGGCCCGCGCGTGATCCGGGTTGAGACCGGGGAAGAGATCGCCGCTTTCGACGCCGATGTTTCAGCCCTGGCTTATGGCAAGGGTATGCTTGCCGTGGGTCTTGACGGCAAGGGCGTGACGCTGCGCGGCGGCTCTCATGACGGCAAAAGCTTTGCCATGCCGAAGAACCCGAGCGCGCTGGCCTTTCTCGATGCCGACACGCTTTTGGTGACCGAAGGCGCAAGCCAGCGCCGCGCTGCAGACTGGCGCCGCGATCTGATGGAACGGGGCCAGTCCGGCGCGCTCTGGCGGCTGAACCTTGCCACGGGCGAGGCGGTCAGGGTGCTGGGGGGTCTCGCCTGGGCGGGTGGCGTTGCCGCGACAGGGTCGCAAAAGGTCTGGGTTTCGGAAAGCTGGCGGCACCGGGTGCTGTCGGTCGATCTGGGCACGGGCAAAGCCGAGCCCGTGCTGGAACATCTGCCCGCCTATCCGGCCCGGATCGCGCCTGCGGTCGAGGCGGGGTTCTGGCTCAGCTTTTTCTCGGTCCGCAATCAGCTGGTCGAATTCATCCTGCGCGAACCGGCCTATTGCAAACGCATGCTGGCCGAAGTGCCGGAGCCGTTCTGGATGGCACCCGCTCTTGCCTCTGGCCTGTCCTTTTCCGAACCAATGCAGGGCAGCCAGCTCCGCCGGATGGGGGTGACCAAACCCTTTGCCGAGACCCGGTCTTATGGGCTGGTGCTGCAATGTTCGCCGCAGATGAAACCGCTGCGCAGTTTCCATTCGCGGGCGGATGGCCAGGCGCATGGCTGTGTTTCGGTCGCGGAACAGGGCGATGATCTCTGTGTAGCCTCGAAAGGCCATGGCAAAATCCTGCGCCTCGATGGCGCCGCCCGGGGGATCTGATGGCGGAGAGTTTGAAGTTGGAGACCGTGGTTGAACTGCAAAATGCCACAAAAAGCTTCGGCGGCATCGCGGCGTTTCGCGACATGGATTTCACTTTGCGCAAGGGCGAGGTCCACGCGCTTCTGGGGGAAAACGGCGCCGGAAAATCAACGCTGACCAAGGTGATCGCCGGTGTCTACCGGCTGAGCCAGGGCCGCATGCTGCTGGACGGGCGCGAGGTCAGCTTTGCCTCGCCGGCAGAGGCGCTGAAAAACGGCGTCGTCATGGTGTTCCAGGAAACCAATCTGGTGCCCGCCATGACCGTCGCGCAGAACATCTATCTGGGCGATGAGAAGATGTTCAACCGCCTGCGCGGCCTCTACATCGAAGCGCGGCAATTCCTTGTCGGCATGGGGTTCCAGGTTGATCCGACCGCCCAGGTCTCGACGCTGGGGGCGGCGCAAAAGCAGATGGTTGAGATCGCCCGCGCGGTGCATCACAATGCCCGTGTCATCATCTTTGACGAGCCGACCGCGACGCTGACGCCCGAGGAAAAGCGCCATTTCTTCATGTTGATCGAGCGGCTGAAGGCAAAGGGCGTGGCCATTGTTTTCATCACCCATGCGCTGGAAGAGGCGTTGGAGGTCTCGGACCGCATCACCATCCTGCGTGATGGCCAGCTTGCCGCGACCGGCGCGGCGTCTGACTTCACCCGCGAAAGCATCGTCCAGGCGATGGTCGGGCGGACCCTGTCGGAAAGTCTGCATGGCGGTGTGAAGCGCAAGCCCCGGCCTTACGGCGAAAAGGTTCTCAGCGTCGAGAACCTGTCCTGCGGCGCCATGGTGCGGAACTCATCCTTCTCGGTCTTTGGCGGACAGGTGACGGGGATTTTCGGCCTTGTCGGCGCGGGCCGGTCCGAGATGGCCAAAGTCGTCGCGGGTGTCCTGAAACGCGATTTCATGCATGGCGGCGAGGTGCGGCTGAACGGCAAACCGGTACGCTACCGCGTGCCGCGCCCGGCTATGCGCGATGGCATCGTCTACGTCACCGAAGACCGCAAACTTGACGGGTTTTTCGAAACCATGACGGCGGGGCAGAACCTTTTGCTGGGGGAGTTGTCGAAACAATCGAACCCGCTCTCTGTTGTCTCGCCGCGCCGTGCGCTGGAACTGGCCAGGGAATGGGGCGAGCGGCTCCGGCTGAAGCAGATCTCGGACCGGGCGCGGATGATCGAACTGTCGGGCGGCAATCAGCAAAAGGTGGTGATCGCCAAATCACTGATCCAGGAGCCGAAGCTGATCATTTTCGATGAACCGACCCGGGGCGTCGATGTCGGCGCGATTGTCGAGATCCACCAGCTGATCCATGATCTTGCGGATCAGGGCCTCGCTGTTGTGGTGATATCTTCCTATCTTCCTGAAATCATGGCGGTTTCCGACCGTATCCTGGTGGCCAAACGGGGCAAGATCGTCGAAGAGATGATGGCCCTTGACGCGGATGAAGAAAAGATCATGTTCGCGGCCGTTCACTGAGCCGCCCTGGCGCGGGGCGCGCATCAGCCCCCGCCACCGGCGCATAGGCAAACGGCATCCGTGTCATCGAACCGGTGGCCAGGCTCAGAGACAGGAGTTTGCGGGGAAGGCTGACAGCAGCCCGCCCCGCGGCTACGATCTTGTCACAGGGGGCCCGTCATGGCTGCGAGCAATATCAATCTTAAATTGCTGCAGACCTTTCTGCTGGCGGCCGAACATGGCAGCTTTCGCCGCGCGGCCGAAGAAAGCAACCGATCGCCCTCCGCCGTGTCGATGCAGATCCGCGATCTTGAGGCGCAGGTGGGGATGAGCCTCTTCATCCGCACGCCGCAACGCGCCAATCTGACCTCGGAAGGGCGGGTGCTTTATGAACAGGTCAGCCACGCGATGGCCGAGGTGCAGGCCGGTCTGGCGCGCCTGTCCGAGGTCGCAGCGCAGCGGCGTGGCCATGTGCGGATAGCCTGTGCGCCCACCCTCGCCTCGACCCGGCTGGGGCGCATCCTTGCGACCTTCAAGCTGCGTTATCCGCGCAGCCTGGTGGATCTGAAGGAAACGCCGCCCAATGCCGCGCTTGCGCTTTTGCAGGAGCAGGAGGTCGAGCTTTATATCGGGCCGGAAGTGCCCGGGCTCAGCGATTTCCAGTTCGAGCCGATCCTCGAAGACCATCTCGTCGCCTGTATCCCCGCCGATTTCGACGAAGGCGCGCAGCGTTTCATGCTGTCAGAGGTGGCGCGTTTCCCGCTGATCCTGCTGGACCGCCAGACTGCGATCCGGGCTCAGATCGACCGGCTGGCGGCAGATCAGGACATCTCGCTGAACCTGCAATATGAGGTGCAAAACGCCTATACCGCGATTGCGCTGGCCTCGGCCGGGCTTGGCGTGGCGCTGGTGCCGGAGATTGCGGTGCCGATGATGCCGACGGCCGAATTCCGCGTGGTGCGGATCTCGGATCCCGGCTCGACCCGCGCGGTCGGGATCCTGACCGCGAAGGGCTATGTCCAGCACAGCTATTCTGAACAGCTGATCGAGCTGATCCGGACCGAACTGGGACGAACCTAGTCGGTATTGATCCAGATCGCCTTGGTTTCAAGATATTCACCCAGGTGTTCCAGCCCGCCCTCGCGGCCATAGCCCGACATCTTCATCCCGCCAAACGGCACGGCGGGGTCGATGGCGTGATACATATTCACCCAGACCGATCCGGCACGGATACGCCGCGAAAGCTTATGCGCCGTACCCAGATGCGTCGTGAAAATTCCCGCCGCGAGGCCGTAGGGCGTGGCATTGGCGCGCTGGACCACCTCGTCCAGCGTGTCAAAGGGCATGGCGGCAATCACCGGGCCGAAGATCTCTTCGCGGGCGATGGTCATCTCATCGGTGACGCCACCAAAGACGGTCGGCGCGATGAAATTGCCGCCCTCAAGCCCGGTCAGATCCAGCCTGTTGCCGCCGGTATAGGTTTTTGCGCCCTCTTCCAGCCCGGTGTGAAGGAACCCTTCGATCCGCTGGCTCTGCCGGGCCGAGATGATCGGGCCGATCTCGGTTTCCGGGGCGATCCCATCCCCGATCCTCAGTTTTGCGGCATAATCCGCGACGCGCGTGACGAACTCGTCATGGATCTCGCGCGCGACAAACAGGCGCGATCCGGCGATGCAGATCTGGCCGGAATTGGCAAAGACCGCCATCGCGGCCACGGGGACCGCCTTGTCGATATCCGCGTCGCGGCAGATGATGACCGGTGATTTGCCGCCCAGTTCCAGCGAGACATGTTTCAGCGTGCCGGTGGCGGCGCGGGCAATGGCCTGACCGGTGGCGGTCGAGCCGGTAAAGACGATCTTGTCGACATCGGGATGCACCGCCAGGGCCGCGCCGGCATCGGCTCCGGTTCCTGTCACCACATTCAACACGCCTTCGGGCAGACCCGCCTCTGCCATCAGCCGCGCGATCATCAGCACGGTCAGCGAAGCTTCCTCTGACGGTTTCAGAACCACCGTGCAGCCGGTCGCCAGCGCCGGGGCGATCTTCCAGACCGATCCCGCAATCGGCGCGTTCCAGGGGATGATTGCGCCGACCACGCCGATCGGTTCCTTGACTGTCTGCGACAGGATCTCGCCGGGGAAGGAATTCGGGATGGTCTGGCCATGGATCGCAACCGCCTGGCCCGCGTAAAAGCGCAGCATCCCCAATACACGCCGCGCATTGCCCAGGGTGCGGGCAATCGGCATCCCCATATCCAGCGTGTCGGAAAGGCACAGATCCTCCCATGCAGCTTCGAACCGCTCAGCAATGCGCAACAGCAGCGCCTGGCGTTCAAAGGGGGTGAACTTCGACCAGGGCCCTTCAAAGGCACGCCGCGCGGCCCGGACGGCAGCGTCGATATCGGCTGCACCGCCTTTCGGGACGGTGGCGAGAAGGGCGCCGGTGGCAGGATTGCGGGCTTCCATCACCTCGCCCGAGACGGCGCCGACCCATTGGCCATCAAGGAACATCGGGCGGAAGCCGCCATCGTAAAGCGCGCGGGCGCGGCTGGTCCAGTCAGTCATGTCATCCCCTCCGGTCGGTCAGATCGCCGGGTCTCTGCGGCCCAAAATACCCGGCGCGCGGCTGCGCTCAAGGAAGGAAACCTGATCGCGCGTTCAGATAATGCGGCTGTCACCGGCGCCGGCTTTCCCCCATTCTGCCGGCGTTTGGCGGGGGGCAGAGCCCCGCGAGGGAGATATGATGCGACTGAGTGGTAAGATTGCTGTCGTCACCGGCGGCGGTTCGGGCTTTGGCGAAGGGATCGTGCGGAAATTCGTGGCCGAGGGTGCGAAAGTCGTGCTGATGGACCGCGATCAGACCAATGCAGAACGGGTGGCGGAAAGCCTTGGCGCCGATTGCCGGCCCTTCATCGGCGATGTGGCAAGCGCCGAAGGCATGACGGGCGCCCGTGATCTGGCGCTATCAGTCTTTGGCGGGCTGAATGTGCTGGTCAACAATGCCGGGGTGGGTCATTTGCCGACACCGCTTGATGAGCTGGACGAGGCCAATTTCGACCGGATCGCCAATGTGAACATGCGCTCGATCTATTTTGGCGCCCGCGCGATGGTGCCGCATTTCAAGGCGCAGAAAGCCGGGGCGATCCTGAATGTGGCCTCGACCGGCGGGGTCTCGCCGCGCCCCAATCTGACCTGGTACAATGCCTCCAAGGGCTGGGTGATCACTGCGACCCGCGCCATGGCGGTGGAGCTTGCCCCGTTCGGGATCCGCGTCAATGCGATCAACCCGGTGGCGGGGGATACGCCGCTGCTCTCGACCTTCATGGGGTCGGACACGCCCGAGATCCGTGCAAAATTCCTCGCTTCGATCCCGCTTGGCCGGTTCTCGACGCCTGAGGATATGGGCAATGCGGCTGCGTTCCTGTGTTCCGAGGAAGCGTCGATGATCACCGGCGTCGCGATGGAAGTCGATGGCGGGCGCTGTATCTGAGGCGGCAAGATGAAAGAGATCTATGATATCGCGGTCGTCCCCGGGGATGGCATAGGCCCCGAAGTGGCGGCCGCCAGTGTCGAGGTGCTGCGCGCGGCCTTCGGGAATGACTGCCCCTTGCGCTTTGCCGATCATCCGGCGGGGGCCGAGCTTTACCGCCAGACCGGCGAGAGCTTTCCGGAAACCACCTTCCGCGCCTGTGCCGGGGCGGATGCGGTCTTGCATGGCGCGGCGGGAATTCCGGGCGTCGTCCATCCTGACGGGACCGAGGCAGGGCTGGATTTCACGCTGCGGCTGCGATTCGAGCTGGATCTTTTCGCCAATATCCGCCCGATCCGGCTTTATCCCGGGATCCGGTCGCCGCTGGCGGATGTGAAGCCCGGGGATATTGATTACATCATCCTGCGCGAGAACAGCGAAGGGCTTTACGCCGCCCGGGGCGCCGGCGCGCAGCTGCGCGGCGAGATGGCGGTGGATACTCTGGTCCAGACCCGCAAAGGTATTGAGCGCATCGTGCGCAAGGCGTTTGAGCTGGCGCGGGCCTCGAACGGGGCGCCTGCGGATGGTGTGAAGCGTGTCACCTGTGTCGACAAGGCCAATGTGCTGCGCAGCTACGCGTTCTTCCGCGCGATCTTTGACGAGGTGGCGGCGGAGTATCCCGATATTCAGGCCGAACATGGTCTGATCGACGCGATGGCGATGTATCTCGTGACAAAGCCCGGCCATTACAATGTGATCGTGACCGAGAATATGTTCGGTGACATCCTTTCGGATCTTGCTGCGGCGACGATTGGCGGCATGGGGCTTGCTCCTTCGGCCGAGGTTGGCGACGATCAGGGCTTGTTCCAGGCGGCGCATGGCTCGGCCCCGGATATCGCGGGCAAGGGGGTCGCGAACCCCTATGGCACCGTGCTTTCGGCGGCGTCGATGCTGGAATGGCTGGCGGCGCGGCATGAGGACAGCCGCCTCTCGGTGGCCGCGACCCGGATCCGTACTGCCGTCAGCGCGGCAATTGCCGATGGGCTGATCAGCCGCGATCTGGGCGGCGACAGCGGCAGTGCCGCCATCACCGAAGGGCTGCGCGCCCGCCTGACCTGATCTGGCGCTGCGCTGAAACGTGAAGGCGCGCAGCCTGAAAGCCGCGCGCCTTTATCTCATGCTTTGCAGGGCATCCCTGCCGGGTTCCGGCGGCTTATCCAGACCAGAGCCAGCCCCGCCGCCGCCGTCAATCCGCCTGCGACCGGCACCGCGCTATAGCCCAGATCCAGCGCGATCACTGCGCCACCAAGCGCCGCTCCGATGGCATTGCCGAGGTTGAAGGCACCGATATTCACCGAAGAGGCAAGGCCCGGCGCATCTGCTGCGGCCTGCATTACCCGCATCTGCACCGGCGGCACGATGGCAAAAGCGGCGGCCCCCCAGAGAAACAGCGTGATCGCGGCACCGGGAAGCGTGCCAAGGGTAAAGGGCGCGACCAGCATGATCAGTGAAAGCACAGCAAGGAAGATCGCCGTTGCCCCTTCCAGCGACCAGTCGGCCATCCGGCCGCCCAGCCAGTTCCCGAAGGTGAAGCCCAGCCCGATCAGCACCAGCGCCAGCGTCACAAACCCGTCCGACGCGCCCGCCAGGGTCGCCAGCACCGGCGCAACATAGGTGTAAAGTACGAACATCGCGCTGGCGCCAAGCACGGTCGTGGCAAGCGCCACCAGCACCGGCGGCCGTGTCAGCACGCGCAGCTCCCGCGCGACTTCGGGGCGCGCGCCGGCGGTGCCGGGCGGCAAAGCCAGCCACAGGGCCGCGATGGTCAGAAGGCCAAGCGCCGCCGTCCCGGCAAAGGCCTCGCGCCAGCCGGTCACCTGGCCGATCCATGTTGCGACCGGCACGCCGCCGATATTGGCGATGGTCAGGCCCATGAACATGGTCGCAACCGCGCTGGCCTGTTTCTCTTTCGGAACGAGGCTCGCAGCCACCACCGAGCCGAGGCCAAAGAACGCGCCATGGTTCAGGCTGGTCACCATGCGCGAGGCCAGCAGCGTCCAGTAATCAGGCGACAGCGCCGACATCAGATTTCCAAGGGTGAAAATCGCCATCAGCGCCATCAGCGCGGTGCGTTTGCCAAAGCGCGCGAAAAGGAGCGTCATGACCGGCGCCCCGACCATCACCCCGATGGCATAGGCACTGACCAGCATCCCGGCCGAAGGGATCGAGACATCGACCCCCCGCGCGATCACCGGCAGCATCCCCATCGGCGAGAATTCGGTCACGCCGATGGCAAAGGCCCCCACGGCGAGGGCCAGCAACGGCCAGTTCAGTTTGCGGTTTTCCATGGGCTATCCTCAGGCGGTCCAATCAGGTGCCAGACCTGCGGGCGAAACGATGCGGCCATCGGCGCGGGCAAGGCCGCTGATCGCTGCCATCTCGGACCCGGTCAGCTCAAAGTCAAAGATGTCGAAATTCTCGGTCACACGGGCAGGGTTGGCGGTTTTCGACAGGGCGACAAAGCCTTGCTGGATCAGCCAGCGCAGTCCGACCTGGGCGGCGGTCTTGCCATATCGTGCCCCGATCCCGGCGATCAGCGGATCCTTTGGCACCGCGCCATCGGCCATGCCGAAATAGGCGGTCAGGGATGTGCCGGTCTCCCGCGCCAGAGCGGCCATCTCTGACTGGTCAAGCCAGGGATGGATTTCGATCTGATTGGTCAGGATGGGGGCTGCACTGGCTGCGGTCGCCGCGCGCAGCTGGCTGCGGTTGTAATTGCTGACGCCGATATGCCGGGTCTTGCCCGCCGCCCGGGCCGCGTTCAGCCAGGCGATCTGTTGTGCAACCGGCACCTGATCGCCGGGCCAGTGCGCCAGCAAAAGATCAACCTGATCGACCCCGAGCTTTTCGAGACTTTCATCGACCGAAGCCGCAAAACGATCTGCGCTGTAATTTGCCACCCAGACCTTAGTGGTCAGGAACAGCTCGGCGCGTGGCAGGCCCGAGGCCTTCAGCGCCTGGCCCAGCGGGGCCTCGTTCTCATAGATCTGCGCCGTGTCGAAATGGCGAAACCCGGCCTCGATCGCCGCCGGGACGATGGTCTGCACCTCGGGGCCAGACATGCGGAACACGCCAAAGCCAAGCGCCGGGATCGTGGCCCCATGGGTCTTTACAAATTGCATCCTGTTCTCCTTTGCCAGATCCATCGGTCGGCTGGCGTTGCCCCCAGATAGACCCGCTGCGAGGGCTTGATAATTCCTCTGATCTTCGCATCATCTGTGAAATTATTTCCTGGATGCGCTGAGAGGGGCAGGGGACGAGGATGGACAACCGCGCAGGCGAGATGCAGGTGTTTTTGCGGGTGGTTGAATCCGGCAGTTTTTCCGAGGCGGCCCGGCAGCTGCTCATGACCCCTTCGACCGTCTCGAAACTGATCGGGCGGATCGAGACGCGGCTTGGTGTGCGGTTGCTGGAACGTTCGACCCGGCGGCTTTCGCTCACGGGCGAGGGGCAGGTCTATTATGAACGCAGCCTGAACCTGCTGGCCGAAATGGACGCGATCGAGGCCGATCTGCGCCAGGGCGCGGCCAGTATCACCGGCAAGGTGCGGATCTCGGCCTCGGTCGGGCTGGGGGTGGTGGCGATCCAGCCCCTGCTGCCGGAGTTCTGGCAGGAATATCCGAATATCACCCTGGATCTCTCGATCTCGGATGAGGTGGTGGATCTTTATCTTGACCGGACCGATGTGGCGTTTCGGGTGGGACGGCTGGCTAGCTCGGGACTGACCGCGATCCGTCTGGGCCATGCGGCGCGCAAAATCGTGGCCTCGCCCGACTATCTGCGCCGGCGGGGTGTGCCGCAAAGCGGTGCCGATCTGGCGGATCATGCCTGCCTTGGCCTTAATTTCCGCCGCTCATCGCCGGTCTGGCCGCTGCATGAGGGCGGGCGGATCATCGACAACCGCGTGAATGGCCCGCTTCTGGCCAATAATGGCGAGACGGTGCGTCAGATGGCACTTGCCGGAATGGGCCTTGCGCGCATGGGGGAGTTTCATATCCGCAAGGATCTGGCGCGCGGCACCCTCGTTGAGGTGCTCGCCGAGGCCGTCGACGGTGACAGTGAAGACGTGCATGCGGTCTTCCTGGGCGGTGATCACATGCCCCGCCGTGTCCGCGCCTTCCTTGATTTCATGACCCCCCGTCTGCGCGCGTTTCTGGAACAAGCGCCGGGATATCGCAGCAACTGATACCGTATCGGCATGGCATCCGCGTGACTGTGACGGGCTTGTCCGTCGGCAGAACCAGAGGCAAGACTTTCTCAAGCCAGGCAACAGTTGCTCACCCCTGGGGGCGAGACCTGGAAGCTTTCGAATTCAAAGCCCTTGGGGCATCGGCGAAAGGATTTTCGACCATGGCAAGGCGGTGGTTGTCTTCGCCCGGCATCAAGAAGGCGAAATGGCAGATCCGGTCGCGCGCCAGGCCGATGATCCGGTGCACTGGCGGATTGCCTGGGATCCTGCCAATACGCTGATCGGCGGTGCGGTGAAATATGGCCCCGATCTCAGGCTGAAGGATGAAACTCTGCTCCTCATCTTCTCGACGCGGATGATGTCTCCGGTTGGGATGGCGACGCGGAGTGCCGTGATGTTTCGATAATTTGGTCTCCTGAAGACCCATCTGAGGACGAGCCCCGTTCAGACAAGCGTGAATTTCTCGGGTGCACACGGAAGGCCGTGTGCTTTCATCGGTAAGATCTCGCAGGGCTATGGGGAGGCGGTGCTGATCGCCTGCACGTGGCTCCGTTCCCTCTGGAAAGTTCCGCAGCAGGCTATGGACGCCGCGGATATTACTATGACGGTGGTTCCAGCTCTGGTGCGGGCGGTGTAAAGACCCTGGCCCCGCCCTCTGGTACCCGGATTATTCGTCTCAATGCCTTCGCCAAAAGCCGAAATCGTATCGGTGTGTCTCGGGATAACCAGCACCACAGCTGGCCACCCGCTTACGTGAAAACTGATCCAGCGGGCGGCAGTAACTGATCAGTGCAGGCGCGCATGGGGGTGTTCGGGACTGGGCCGAAACGCTTCACGTGATCGGGTCACCCCTGCTGTCCCCATCCTTGCCATCGCAATTCCTGTTGTGAAGGTGGATCAGCCGGGGAGCGTAGTTGGTCGAGCGTTTGGAGCAGAGCGTGTGAGGCGCCAGCAGATATCGAAATCGGCCTCCCTTTTCTTGCTCTGCGGGCTATCTGTGTCGGTGGAACAGTGCAGGCCCCGCACTGGTTCAAACCCGGCCGCCCGGTAGCGCCAGGGGACGGATTGACCGAAACATGGTGCAGCCGCTCTGGAGCCATCCGCTGATGTATGCCGGATCCGGTCTGCCGCGCGACTATGCGAGGTGAGGAACAGAAAATGCCTTGGGCCCTGCGCTTTGTCACCGCGCTGAAGCGTTGCGCAAATTGGCTTGCAGCGCCAGACAGGCGACAGTGCCGGCTTGCAGAGTTTGCGCGACACCCAGGACTGCAACGCGGCAGGTGTATGAGGGCAGGGACCCTCACCTGACCAGAAGGCGACGGGGGCCGGCTTCGGTCGCCAGGTGACCGAAGCCCGAAGTCAGGTTGTCGGGTCTCGCCCAGTGCGGGCGTCTGCCCTTTCGCGCGGCCGGCAGATCAGCGGGCACTGCTGAGCCGGTCGAGCAGCGCGTCGAGCTCCGGGTCGCTCTCGGGGTGGATCAGCTCGCCGGGCGACGGATAGCTGCCGCCGGCGACCTCGCTGCGAAAGGCCGTAAGCGCCCTTTGTCGTTCGATGACGATCTGCTGACGCAGGCTGGCCACATCCCCCCAGGAGCGGGCATGGCGTGGCAGGCGCGGGCTGTCGCCAATGATGTCCGAGGTGAACAGGAACGCCACATCACCGCCCGGGCCTGAGCCGAGCGAGACGGTGACCAGCCCCGATTTGCGGGTGATGGCCGAAAGCAAAGGTGCTGCGACCAGTTCGGCCTCGACCGCGAAGGCTCCGGCCTCTTCGAGACGGCGAAAGCGATGCCAGAGCTCTTCTGCCTCGCCAGGCTCGCGCCCGACGCCGCGGGTGAGGCCAGTCCAGGTGCTTTTCCGGGGCACGAATCCCAGATGGCCCATGACGGGGATATCTTCCGCCGCCAGCAGGCTGACGACCGAAAGGCGGCGCGCGGTGATGACCGCATCGGCGCCATCGGTCAGGGCGCGAAAGGCGGTGCGCAGGATCTCATCTTCGGTGATGGCTTCAGCGAAACCAAGCGCCGCCGTCACAAAGACCCGTTTCGATCCGCGTCGGACGGTTGTCACATTGGCAGCACGGCAGACCACCATCTCGATCCCGGCGGCCTCGGCGGCTGCGGCCTCTTCTGCGGTATCGGCGGTGACCTGGGCGTGGCGGGCGGGGGTGCCTTTCCCCGCCCGGAGCGAGCCGACGGTCACCATGCGCTCGGCCGGTTGCGCGGCCCAGTCAAAGATCTTCGGCATCAGGCTTTCAGCTTCCGCGCATATTCCGGCGGTGCGATCACGCCCGGCTTGTCGAACCATTTCGGCACATCTACACCTGACCACAGCAGGATATTGCCCCAGGGATCAAAAGCCCCGGTACGCACAATCACCTTGGCCTGCGCCGCCATCGCACCCAGAATATTGGCATGGGTGGTCATCTCGTGATCGGCATCGGGGAAGAGTGTCTTCACTTTATCCAGCAAGACCGGGTTGTTCGTTGGCAGGTTGTCAGCATAGCCGACTTTCTCAGCCACGAAATCCGAAGCGATCAGCGACAGCACCTGGCCCAGATCCGGCAGGTCTTTCTCGATCGCGAGATCGACGCGCCAGGTCGTGTCGGGGATCGGGAAGCCTGCGTCACAGACGATCATCAGATCGCCATGCCCTATCGAGGCAATGGCATGGTTCAGTTCAGCGTTCAGAATGCGACCGCGTTTCATTGGATTTCCTTCGCAAAGGCTTCGATTTCATGGCGCCGCCCCAGTGACGGCACCACGCCGAGTTTCGTGCAGGCCCAGGAGCCACAAAGCGTGCCATAGCGCGCGGCCTCGGGGATGGATTTCCCCTCGGCCAGCGCCACGGCAAAGCCCGAACAGAAGGCATCGCCCGCGCCCGTGGTATCGACTACCGCGACTTCCGGGGCGCGAATATGCAGGTCGTGCTCGTCCGAGAGGATCAGAACGCCCTCGCGGCCAAGCGTCACCACCACGGTGCCAACGCCCAGACGGCGCAGACGGATCGCGAGGTCGCGAGAAGGGCTCGGGTCGTCAGGTTTCAGGCCCAGAAGGATCCGCAGTTCGCTTTCATTCGGGATCAGCACATCGACATGTTTGAAGATCGAAGGGTGCAGCGCGCGAGCCGGGGCCGGGTTCAGCACTGTCCGCGCGCCTGAGGCTTTGCCCAGTTCCATCGCGCGCGAGGCGGCGGCATCGGGGATCTCAAGCACCGTCATCACCACATCCGACATGGCCAGCCGGTCGGCGGATTTGTCGACCTGGGCGGCATCCATCGCGTTATTCGCGCCCATATCGAGGATGATGAAATTATTGCCCTCGGTGTTCAGAATGATGAACCCCACCCCGGTCGCGCGGTCCGGCAACTCGGTCACATGGCGGGCGTTCACCCCTTCGGCGCGGTACATATCGGTGGCAATCTTTGCCAGCGCGTCATTCCCCACACAGGTGACCAGCGCGGAATCCGCCCCAAGCCGTGCCGTGGCAACCGCCTGGTTCGACCCTTTGCCCCCAGGGCCCATATCGAAATCGGACCCGAGAATTGTCTGACCAAATATCGGCAGGGTGGGGGTTCTGATCGTCATCCCAACCGCAAAACTGCCGACAACGGTAATAACCGGTTTCTTCATGCTGCCCCCTCCACTTCGGACAGATGTGCGGGCTGCACACTCGCCGCCATCATCAGATTTTGCTCGGAAATCTCCGCCCCGGTGAAATCGCGCGAGACCTGGCCATGCGCCATCATCACCACGCGGTTCGCGTGCAGGACGAGTTCGGGCAGTTCGGACGAGATCATCAGTACCGCCAGTCCTTCTCCCGCCAGGCGCTTCAGGATCGCGTAGATCTCGGCTTTCGCGCCGACATCGATGCCCCGGGTTGGTTCATGCAGGATCAGAACCTTCGGCTCTGAGACAATCCCGCGCGACAGGATGATCTTCTGTTGATTGCCGCCCGAAAGCGTGCCCATCACCTGGCCTGGCCCGGATACGCGCGCATCAAAGGCGCGGATCTGCTGACCGGCGGTTTCCCCGATCAGGTCATTCCGCAAAACGCCGATCTTCGAGTGGCGGTCGAGCGTCGAGGACACCACATTCTGCGCCACCGACATCGACAAAAGCGCGCCGCCGTTGCGGCGATCCGCCGGGATCAGTGCGATTCCGGCCCGAATGGCAGCCATCGGCTTTTGCGCCGGCAGGGTCTGGCCGGCAATCGTCACGGTGCCCGAACGCGGGCAGAGGCCGAAAATCGCCTCGGCCAGAATATCCTTGCCGCTGCCGGGCAGGCCGCCGATCCCAAGGATCTCGCCGGGGCGCAGATCAAGCGAGACGCCCTTGATCTCGCCCGCCACCCGGAAGTCGCGCAGGGACAGAACGGGCGCCGTGTCGCGCGGCGGATGGGTCAGCCCGTAAGGCGCGGCATCCCCCAGATCGCGCCCGACCATCGCGGCCACCAGATGCGGCACCTCGATACCGGTCAGATCGGTGATGCTTTCGACCAGCTCGCCGTCACGCATGACACTGATCCGGTCGGAGAGCGCCAGCACCTCATTCAGGTGATGCGAGATATAGACAATCGCGACACCGTCCGCGCGCAGCTGGCGCATGATGTTGAACAGGTGTTCGGATTCATGCGGCGAGAGCGCCGAATTCGGCTCATCCAGCACCAGAACCCGCACTTCGCGGGCCAGCGCGCGGGCGATCTCGACCAGCTGCATCTGTGCCACTGACAGATCGCGCAAAGGTGTCGCGGGGTCGATATCCATGCCGAGCCGGGCGAGGATTTCACGCGATTGTCCCTGGGCGCGCGCCCGCCGGATCAGCTGCCAGGACGGGATCTCTGCCAGCGCCGGCAGCATCACATTCTCGCCGACCGAGAGATTGCGGCACAAAGACAGTTCCTGGAACACCACGGCAATCCCGCGGCGCCGCGCGTCCAGCGGCGAGGACAGCCGCAGGGGTTTGCCATCCAGCACAAGCGTGCCCTCGCTAGGCGCCAGAACGCCCGCGAGAATATTCATAAGCGTCGATTTTCCCGCGCCGTTCTCACCGATCACGGCGTGAATCTCGCCCGGGGTCAGCGACAGCGACACATTCGAGAGTGCGCGCACACCGGGGAAAGATTTGCCGATCCGCTGAAAACTGACGACGGGGGACCTGTCCATCTGCATTCCGTGCCGATCTGTTCAGAAACTGTCCGGGAAACGTCCCGGGCCCTGACGAGCCCGGGACGCTTTGATCAGTTCACGTCTGCGATATTTGCAGAGGTGAAGATGCCGACGCCGGTGTCGAGATCGTCAATGGTCTCGCCGTTGAGGAACTTTGCCAGCAGATCAACGGCAGCAAAGCCCTGGGCTTCCGGAGCCTGGTCGATGGTCGCCTGGATCACCCCGTTCTCGACGAATTCAACCGTCTGGTCGAGCAGGTCGAAACCGACGATCTTGACCTCGCCCGCGCGGCCATTGCGATCTACCCAGGAACCGGCTGCCGGAGTGGTGCAGCATTCTAGGCTCAGAAGCCCCGAGATTTCCGGGTTGCCAAGCATCGCGTTTTCAATCGCGGCATACATTTCCTGCGGATCGGTGCCGGTATTGACGGTCTGCACCACCTCGGCCCCGGGGCAATTTGCTGCCATCGCCTCGCGCGCGCCGCTTTCGCGGTCGAGCGACCATTGCGCGGCCGCGTCCAGCGTCAGGATCAGCAGCTTGCCCTCGGGATGAACCTCACACATCAGCTTGCCGGCTTCGCGGCCCGACTGAATCAGATCCTGGCCGGCGAATGCGATGCGTTTGCTGTCGGGATTGTCGGTGTTGTAGGTAATGACCGGGATGCCCGCCTCGACCACGCGGTCGATGATCGGTGCCAGCGCATCGGTCGAGACCGAGGAAATTGCCAGCCCGTCCATCGTGTCCAGCAGCGCCTCGATCTCGTTGATCTGGCCATCGGCACCTGCGCCAACCGGACCGATGAATTTCGCTTTGACCTTGTCCAGCGCATCGCCGCGCTCGACGCCTGCGCGGATCTGCGGCGCGAATTCATTCGAGACATCGTGATACGAGACAAAGATGTTCAGCTCTTCGCTCGCAGCCACCTTTTCGGCGATCCGCGGCGCCAGGGCGAAATCCTTGACATTGATCGGGTCAGCCCCGGCCAGCATCGGCCAGGCAAGGCCCGCCACAAGCGCGGTTCCAAGCAGTTTCTTCATCTGAGTTCCTCCCTCTTTGTTGTTTTCGATCATGCCCTCCCGCATGATCGCCCCTGTCGGGGTCCTTCAGATCCGGCGTTCCCGGATGGTCCATTTGTCGATGGCAACCGCGACGACGATGACGAGGCCGATCAGGAATTCCTGGGCGAATGGCGAAACCCCGGTCAGCACCAGCCCGTTGCGTAAGACGCCGATGATCAGCACACCAAGGATGGTGCCGATGATGGTGCCTTCACCGCCCGCAAGCGATGTGCCGCCGACAATTGTTGCCGCGATCACGTCCAGCTCCAGTCCCAGTCCGGTGCGCCCTGCCTGGCCCGAGGGCAGGAAGGCGATCGACAGGATACCGGCAAAGGCCGCGAGGCCACCCATCAGCGCAAAGGCTGCGATCTTGACGCGCTCGACCGAGATCCCGGAGACGCGTGCCGCCTTGGTCGATCCGCCCACCGCCAGCACGCGAAAGCCAAACGAGGTCCGCGCCAGCAGGAACCAGCCCGCCAGCGCGATCAGGGCAAAGAATACAAGCTGCATCGGGATGCCGCCAACCGAGCCCTGACCAAGGAAGGTGAACTGCGCCAGCACATCCGGCGCGGCGCCGTTTTTGGCGTTGACGGTCACCGGGCGGCCATCTGTCAGGATCAGTGCTGCACCGCGCACCATCGACAACATGCCAAGCGTCGCGATCAGCGAGGGCAGCCGCCCATAGGTCGACAAAAGCCCGTTGATGATGCCGATCACAATCCCGGCCAGGATGCCCAGCACCAGGGCGGCAAGAAGCCCATAGCCGGCGACGATCACCATGCCGGTCACCAGGCCGCAAAACGCATAAATCGACCCCACGGAGAGGTCGACTTCGCCCGAGGCGAGCACGAAGGTCATGCCGACCGCCATGATCCCCAGAAGCGAGACCTGACGCCCGATATTCAGGAGATTGTTGGTCGTGAGAAAGCGGTCATTCAGCAGCGTCAGTGCAATACACATGACCAAAAGAGCCAGCGCGACGCCGGTTTCGCGCCCGCCGAACCGCAGGAACCGCTTTTTTGCCGCTTTTGCGGCAGGCTGTGCCAGAGATCCTGTCATCAGCTTCCTTTCCGGGATGGCCGCAATCAGGGCCTTTCTGGGATGGCGAATGGCCCGCCGTCGCGGGCCATAATGGCTCAGGAGAACCGAAGTCAGGCAGCCATGAAGCTGCCGGCAGGAACCGGCTTCATCTCTTCGTAATTGCCGTATTCACGCAAACGGGCGAAGGGCGCATTCGAGACGGCGTTATAAGAGCAAATGTAACCCCAGCGATAGGTGTCGCTGTTGTTCGCATCCGAGCGGTGCAGCAGATTGCCGTGGAACACCAGCGCGTCGCCGGCTTCCATCTCGACATAAAGATGCTCGTAACGCTCGATGGCGGCTTCGAGATGGGTGCGCGCCACATTGGTCTGACCGTCTTCGCGGACGTGATCCAGACGGCCGAGCTTATGCGTGCCGCTCAGCACCTGAAGGCAGCCGTTTTCTTTCGTCGCCTTGTCCAGCGAGATGTAGATCGACAGCATATCGGGGCGCAGACAGCCATTGTTGTACCAATAGCCGAAATCCTGGTGCCATTCCCAGGCGCCGCCCTCGCGGGGCTGCTTCATCGTCATTTTGTGGCTGTAGAGATAGCTTTCTTCGCCCAGCAGCGCTTCGGCCTGCAACACCATGCGCTGGTCACGGGCCAGAAGCCCGTATTTGTCATCGCCGGCGGTGTTCCACATCTTCAGAAGCGTGCTTTTGCCATCGCGGTCACCCTTGGCCATGACACTGCCTTCGCGGGCCTCTTCTTCAAGCTGCTTGCGGGCGTGGTCCCGGAAATTGGTGACTTCTTCGGCTGAAAGCAGCCCTTTGACGATATAGAAGCCATCTTCCGCATAGCGGTTCTGCTGGTCCCTGGTCGGCATGAGCATGACCCGGCCCTCCCTCTGTCTTCGAAATGAAATCCGATCCTCCGGACCGCGCGCCATGGCTGCAGCGGCCCCTCCTGTGGCGGTTATGACCTGTCGGGCGCCATTCTAAAATGGACTCTCAGATCAATTATTTGTACAAAACGCGCATGATTGCGCTCCGCGAAAAACGAACGGTTTTTGTCGAAAACCTGCATACGCTGCCCGATCCCCGCTGGGACGGCGCAGTCACCCGTGTGGCCCGGGCGGGCCATGTGATCTGTGGCCCGGATTATGCGATCAGCCGGATGTCCTCGCCGGGTTTCGATCTGCTGTATTGCCGGGAAGGGCAGGGCACGATCCGCATCGGTGACGAGCTGCGCCGGATCGGCCCCTCGACCTGCGCGGTGATTGCGGGCGATCAGCCGCATGGCCATTTCGCCGACCGACAGGATCCCTGGGTGCTGTACTGGCTGCGTATCACCGGGGCCGAGGCGACAGAAATGATGCGCCTGCTGTTCGGCCCCGGGGGGCGGATCCCGATTGCGCGCGGGGCATCGGTTACCGACTGGTTTTCCCGCCTCTTTGATCTGATGCGCGCGCGCGGCACGAACCAGGACCTGCTGATCAACCGGCAGATCGGCGAACTCTGGTCCCTGCTGAATGCTGAAAGACTGGCGCTTGAAAGCGACCGCCTGCCGCCCGCGCTGATGCGCCTGATCGCCGCGATGGGTGCCCGCCCCGAGCTGCGCTGGACGGCGGAAGACATGGTCGTAACAGCCCGGATGAGCGCGGCACAGCTGCGCCGGCTGTTCAGCGCGCATCTGCAGACGACACCGCGCGACTGGCTCCGGCGGCAGCGGATCCAGCGCGCTCAGGATCTGCTGCTGCGCCAGGGGGTCACGGTCTCGGCGGTCGCTGAGGCCTGCGGCTTCAGCGACATCTACCATTTCAGCCGTGAATTTCGCCGGGTGGTCGGTCTGTCACCGACCGCCTGGCGTCAGTCAGATGGCGGCGGCGGTTTGTGAGACCTTGTCACTTTGCCCGAGGATGCCGGGCAGCACCGCCGCCAGCCGTTCGATATCCGCACCGCTTGTGGCATGGGAGGTGACCAGCCGGATCGCGGTCAGCCCGTCTGACCGGGCAATGAGATAATGCGCGAAACCGGCCTGGTTCAGCGCTTCGCTCTGCCCGGCGGTGGCGGCAAAAAACAGCATATTTGCTTCGACCGGATAAAGCGGGATGTGACCTGCGGCCCGCATAAGACCGGCAAGCTGGCTCGCCATGGCGTTGCTATGCGCGGCCAGCCGCAGCCAGAGGTCATTTTCCAGCCAGGCTTCGATCTGGGCCGAAAGGAACCAGAGCCGCGATGCCAGATGCCCGGCGCGTTTCATCAGCCTGTCAAATCCGGCGGCCTGATCGGGGTTGAAGATCAGAACCGCTTCGGCCCCGGGCGCACCGCTTTTGGTCGCGCCGAGACAGAGGATGTCGACGCCGGCGCGCCAGCTCAGATCCGCCGGTGTACTGCCGGTTGTCGCCAGCGCATTGGCAAAGCGGGTGCCATCCATATGGACGCCCAGCCCGGCCGCCCGTGCCGGCCCGGTCAGCGCCCGGATATCGGCGGCGCGGTAGGCGGTGCCCAGTTCCGTGCACTGGCTGAGCGAGAGTACAGCCGGTCGCAGCCGGTGCGGATCCTGGCTGTCATGAAGGGGTGGCAGATCGTCGGGCGAGATCCTGCCGTCGCGCGCCCCAACGGGCAGCAGCCGGGCCCCCGACTGGAATTCAACCGCGCCGCATTCGTCGAGATTGATATGGGAGTCGCGATGGCAGATCACTTCGGCAAAACGTGGCGCGAGCTGTGTCAGGGCCAGCGCATTCGCCGCCGTCCCGGAAAACAACGGGAAAAAGCGCAGATCGCGGTCAAAGACCTCGCAAAAGCGGCCTTCGACCCTTTGCGTGATCTCATCCGCTGCATAGGGCGAATGACCCTGGCGCAGCACGGGCGCGAGGGCATCGAGCAGCTCCGGCGATGGCGGGCAACTGTTATCAGACCGGAAATCAGTCATTTCAGCGCCTTGATCCCCGCAAGGACCGCCGCGCGCGGTGTCTCCTCCAGCAACTGGAACAGGCAGTCACCAGGCAGGCAGCGCCCCATTGCGCGGACCACCGCCACGATCCCGTCGCTGGTGAAATGCAAGGCGACGGGGGGATCTTCCGGGCGTTCCGGCCGGTGGATCCAGCCGGCAGGCTGACCCTTTTCCACCACATCGCCGGGCTCTGCCAGGGGCTCGAACACGCCTTCCCCGGGGGCATAGGTGAAATGGGCCTGCGTGTTGAAGACGAAGCGGGTTGCGATTTCCGCCCGCCATTCCGCAGCCATTTCCAGGATGCCGAGATGGTCGAGGAGGCGGTAGATACAGCGCTCGGCCACATTCAGATCAGCGGCATTCAGCGCGCCGCCGCCGCCAAATTCGCCCGAGAGATGCATGACCCCTTTGCGCAAAGCCGCCCGTCCGGCGACCGGCGCGGCAGGTATCCCGGCCTGTGCCCAGGACAGTGGCGCATTCATGGCCTCAAGAGCGGCGAAGGTCCTGGCCGCCATCGCGGGATCACAGCTCAGATCGGCATAGGAACAGGAAAGGTGGCGCAGCGAACTGCCCCCCGAATGCAGATCCAGCATCGCGTCACATAGCGGCAACAGCTCTTCGGCGACGAACGCCGCAATCTGCCCGGTCGGGGTGTCGGTATAGTGATCCCCAAAGCTGCGGTTGAGATTGCCACCATCAAGCGGAGAAGTGCGCTGGCCCGCGACAACAGCTGGCAGATTTGCCGCCGGCAGAACGAGGATCCGGCCCTTAATGCGGCTGACATCGAGGCTGCGGATCAGCCGCGTCAGAGCCAGCTGACCCTCATATTCATCCCCATGCGAGCCCGCCATCAGAAGGATCGTCGGCCCCTCGCCATTGGCGAAAACCGCAAAAGGAATAGCGATTGTGCCATAGGCGGAACGATGGACAGAATGCTCGACACGGATCCAGCCGACCTGGCGCCCCTGGGCGCTCAGGTCCGGCTCACACCAGACGGAGGTGAGGGACATGCAGTTCTCCGGTTATGAGGACGGTGACCGGGTTTCCGGTCACCGGAACGGCCCGGGCGGCACGTGTTGCACCCGGAGCCCCTGGAGCGGCGGTCAGCCTTCCAGCCAGATCCGTTCGATGATGCGGTCGCCCGAGAGGTCTGCGACATTGCTTGGCTCGAACCCTTTGACCCGCACCGATTTCGCATCGAGGAAATCGGCAAAGACCGGGATCGCGCTTGGCCCCTCATTGTGCAGGATCGCCTGCATCTCGCCATAGATCTCTTTGCGGCGGTCGAAATCGAGCGCAGCCTTGCCCTCGGCCAGCAGGGCGTCAAAGCGCTCATTCGACCAGTAGCTTTCATTCCAGGACGATCCGGTGCCATAGATCAGCGAGAAGGTCTGGTCGATCGGGCGGTTCAGCCAGCTGGACACCGCGAAGGGCTGCTTCATCCAGGCGTCGGTCCAGTAGCCATCCGCCGGGCGGCGTTGCACATTTATCTTCAAGCCCGCCGGCCCGGCCTTGGCGGCATAGACCATCGAAAGGTCAATTGCCTCCGGCAGCGCCGCCTCGGACGTATAGAGGTCGATGCTGAAATCTTCCATCCCGGCGGCCTTAAGGTGGAATTGCGCGCGTTCCGGGTCGAACAGGCGCTGCGGCAGGTCGGCATTGTAATAGGGGTTGTCGGGCGAGATCGGGTGATCATTCCCCAGCGAGCCCAGCCCGCCCATCACCAGATCCAGCATCGCCTGGCGGTCGCAGCCATACATCAGCGCCTGGCGGATATGATTGTTGCTGGTCGGCTCTTTGTCAGCGGCGCAGATAAAGGTCCAGTGGACCGCACCGGGCGAGCGCACCAGTTCCAGCTTCGGGTTGTTGCGGATGAAGGGCACGACCTTGCGGTCGACCTGATTTATCACGTCAAGCATGCCGCTCTGCAACGCCGCGAGCCGCGAGGTGCCGTCATTGATCACATGGATCACCACCTGATCGACATGGGCGCGATCAGATTTCCAATAATCCGGGTTGCGTTCCAGCACCGCCCGCACGCCGGGGTCAAAACTGACCAGCCGATAGCCGCCGCTGCCGGTCAGGTTCGGCCAGTCGGTGAAGCCATCGGGCACGATCATTGCGTGATAATCGGCGAAGACGCGCATGAATTCAGCATTGGCGCTGTCAAGCACTACCGTCACCTCATCCGGCGCGGTCACCTGAATGTCGCTGATCGTATTGAACAGGGATTTCGCGCCCGAGGTCGTGTCTTCGCCGCGATGCAGATTGACCGAATAGACCACGTCAGCGGCATCAAGTGTCTTGCCATTGTGGAAGGTGACACCGCTGCGGATCTTCAGAACCCAGGTGATGGCGTCGGAGCTGTCCCAGCTTTCGGCAAGTTCGGGCGCCAGCGTGCCATCGGGCAGCACTTCGACCAGCTGGTTGCAGACCGCAACCCCGATCACCCGCTGCACCTGCTGGGTAAAGGCGCGCGGGTCGAGCGAGTTGTCGGTGCTGCCCCCGGCCATCCCCAGATTGAATACACCGCCCTTGACCGGCGCCGCGCTTTCCGCGCGCGCCATGCCAAGGGGCAGCAAGAGACCAAGCGCAGATCCTGCCGCAAGGAAGCCGCGCCGGTTGAGGCCAGAGCGTGTGCCGGTGAGAGGGAAAGATGTCATCTGATATGTCCCTGTTGTCATTTGTTTTGATTGTTCAGATCGCGTTCATCGTCGCTGAGGCTGCGGTCTGTATGCTCCTGCGCCGCTTTGACTGCGGCCCCGGCATCGCCGGCGAGGATCGCGTCGATCATCGGCTGATGCCATTCGATCAGATTGATCCGGGATGGCCAGTTCAGCTCCGACCAGCGATAGAGCCATTCGGTATGGCCCGAGATCGCCTCATATTGCCGTTTCAGAAGGCCATTCCCGCAAAGCCCCACAATGCCACTGTGAAACCCGAGATCGGCCTTGACCCGATCCTCGGCGACCCCGGACATCTCTGCCGATCTGAGCCGCTGGCCGAGTTCGGTCAGCCTGTCGCGCTTGTCGTGATCCATGGAACCGGCCAGCAACCGGACGGCCAGTTCCTCCAATGCGCCGCGAAGCTGATAGCTTTCGCGCAGAACTTCAGGGTTGATCTCTTTCACCGACCAGCCGGCATAGGGGCGCCGGACCAGCAGGTTTTCGGTTTCCAGAGCCGCGAAAGCTGCCCGGACCGTGCCGCGCGCAACCTGGAGGGCATTCGCGATTTCCTGTTCGGTCAGGCGCTGTCCGGCCGCCAGCTCACCCGCGACAATCATGTTGCGCAGGTGCGAAATCGCCCGGTCCGTAAGACTTACTTTCTCGAACAGCATGAAAGACCCCCCGATTCCCTGAAAGATAGATGATTGTTAGCAATCAGCAACACAGATTCCGGCAGGAGGAAGTTTTTTGCGGCCGTTCAGGCCGCAGCGCCTGATTTCAGGGCAAGCTGCCAGACATCAGAACCCTGCGCTTTGCCGACGCCGATATGCAGGGACGCAAATGTTCAGGATTGCCAGCGATGCGGCCCATCGCTGAGGCGGCGCACCACGTCAGGCAGGTTTCCGTCGGCCAGATTTGCAAGGCTGGTTTCATCCAGAACCTCACGGATCGCGGCGCGAAAGGCGATCCAGACATCCTGCAGCGGGCGGCTGCGTTCATTGTAATCCACCGATTGCGGCGGCGTGCCGCGCACCAGGGCAATTTCTCCCTCGATGGCGCGGATGATTTCCCCGACCGAGATCGTGCGCGCCGGACGGGCCAGCCAGTAGCCGCCCTCGGTGCCGCGCTGGCTGTGAACCAGCCCGGCCCGCTTCAGCTCATTGAGGATATTGACGAGGAAGTTCAGCGGCATTGCCTGGGCCCGGGCGATGGTTTCGCATTTCAGCGGCTCCTCGCCATGAGCGGCCAGTTCGATCATCGCACGCAAAGCGTAATCGGTCCTCGCGGAGATATGCATCGGCCGAAACGCCCTTCATCATAAGATCAGTTATATTGGATCCTGCGCGGGTATCGCGACCGGATCACCCCATGATTCCACAGTGACCTGATGATGTAAAGCTTAACAGGCTTTCTGTTTCCGACCGTATTTCTGAATGGAATTTTCCAAAACGGGCATGGCAGGAACATGGCTTGTTCCAATCTTTATCCTCCTTGTTGACAAATATTGTTGTGAAGGAGACTTTGCCCGCAGCAGTCCGGATCAGACCGGTTTGAAACCCCGGTGCCGGACATAAGGAGCGAAAAATGGCAGCGATTCCCCCCCTTGTTGATGGCGATTGGCTCGAGGCCAGGCTCGGTGATCCCTCTCTCAGGATCTTCGACGCGACCACGGTTCTCGCCTTCCCCGAAGATGGCCAGGACGGCTATTACACCCTGTCCTCAGGGCGCGATGCCTATATCGAAGAGCATATCAGCGGCGCCGCCTTTGCCGATCTGTTGCTGGAGCTCACCGATCAGCAGGCGAAACATGCCTTCACCGTTTTGCCATCTGCGACATTTGCCGAGCGGATCGGCGCGCTTGGCGTCGGGAATGACAGTATCGTGGTGGTCTATGACCAGTTCGATCCGACCCGTAACCCGGACGCGTTCTATCAGCATTGGGCGGGGCGGCTCTGGTGGCAGCTGCGGCTTGAAGGCTTTGACAATGTGGCGGTGCTTGATGGAGGCCTTGCGCAATGGCGGCGCGAGGGGCGGCCGGTTGAAGCGGGCGAAACCCACTATCCACCCGCACAGTTCACCGCCCGCCGCCGCCCCGAGCTGATCGCCGACAAGGCGCAGGTGCGTGAAGCGATCACGCGCGATGATATCCTGCTGCTGAACACGGTTGATCCGGTCACCCATGCGGGCGGGCGCACCACCTTTTCACGCCCCGGCCATATCCCGAACAGCCGCAATGTCTGGTATGAGGACATTTTCGACGCGGCGACCGGAAAGCTGAAATCTCCCGACGAACTCAGGGCGCATTTCAGCCGGGTCGGCGCGCTGGACCCGTCAAAGCGCACCATCACCTATTGCGGCAGTGGCATTGCGGCCTCGGTCGAAGCGCTGGCCCTGGCCACACTCGGGCGGGACGATGTGGCGGTCTATGACGGATCGCTGACCGAATGGACGGCGGATCCTGATCTGCCGCTTGAGACCGGCGCGTAGGCCCGGGCCGGAACACAGACAGGGGCCAATCCCTGACGCCCCTTTCCCGAAAACCATCAAACCAAAGGTAGAATGATGACCAGAGTTACTCGTCCCACTGTCAGTGGGCTTTCCAGACGTGCGCTTTTGCAGGCAGGGGCCGCAGCGGCGCTGCTGCCGGCCCTTGGTGCCGGCCCGTTGCGCGCCCAGACGGCACAGCGCATCGGCTTCACCCCTTTCAGCTATGCCGCAACGCTTTCGGTGCAGATCGCCGAGGCTTTCAACGCCGCCGCGAAACAGCTCGGCATCGAAGGCGAGAGCTTTGACGGCCAGTCTGATCCGTCGATTCAGGTCAATGGCCTGAACCAGCAGATCGGGCGCGGCTTTGGCGGCATCGCGCTGGAAGCAGTCGATGGCGGCTCGATCCGGGGTCTTGCGCGGGTGGCGGAAGAGAACAAGGTCTGGCTCAGCCATGTCTGGGGCAATGCGCCCTGGTTCACGCCCTGGGATGCCAGCGAATATTACAGCCTGCACATCCAGCCCAATGAATTCGAGGGCCTGGGCCAGGTCACCCGCGTCCTGATCGAGGCGCTTGGCGGTGAAGGCACCATCGTGCGTGTCGGCGGGTTGCTGAATGACAGCTCGGATGTGGTGCGCAGTGCAGGCGCCGATAAGGTCATCGCCGAATATCCCGGCATCACCTTTGCCGGTGAGCTGCCCGGCGACTGGACGCCGGAGCAATCGCAGAAGGCGGCGGCGGCGCTCCTGTCGCGCTTCCCCGATACCCGTGGCATCATCGCGCAGAATGACGATACCGCGACCGGCGTGATTGCGGCGATCCGGGCGATCGGCAAGGTTCCGGGCAAGGATATCCTGGTTGTCGGCACCAATGGCACGCTGGATGGCGCGCGCCGGATCAAAGACGGCACGCAGCTGGCCTCGGCTGCGAATAACCCGTCCTTTATCGGCTATACACTGGCCGCGAACCTCTTTGACCGGCTGAACGGCTGGACGCCCGAGCCCCTGGAACGCGCCCTGACCTTCCGCGCCGAGATCCTGACCAAAGACAATATCGATGCCTATATCGAGCGTTACATCGACGCGCCGGTCGAGACCCATTTCGATGCGACCAAAATCTCGCGGGTGAAAAGCCCCGAGGACTGGGATCCGCAATATGAACTGATCCCGAGCGATATCGACGAACAATGGATCAATCAGCCGAAGCCGGAGGGCTATAGCTATCCCGAGGCCTATGTGAAAGGCCGCGAAGACGGCTCTTATGAGCGGATCGTCCAGCAGTTCAAGGATCATTATAAGATCAAGCTGCTCGACAAATCGCCGCTGGCGGGCTGAGCCGATGGCCCCCGCATCCCCTTTGCTGGAGCTGACCGGCATCGCCAAAAGCTATGACGGCCACAGGGTGCTGACCAATGTGTCACTTTCCCTCAGGCGCGGTGAAATCATCGGCCTTCTCGGCGAGAACGGTGCGGGGAAAAGCACGCTTCTCAATATCCTCTCCGGCGTCGTGACCAAAGACGCCGGAGAGATCCGCAGGAACGGTGCCCCCATCGCACCACGCAGCTACCGCGCGGCCAATCAACGCGGCATCTTCCGTGTCTTCCAGGACCCGGCTCTGATCGGCAATCTGACGGTGGCACAGAACCTCTGGTTTGGCTGGGAAAGCCTGTTTCGCAATGCGGCGGGCCTTCTCGACAGGCGCGCCATGGAGGAGGCCGCGCGTGAGGTGCTGGCCAGCGGCAATCTGGCCACGATCCCGGTGACGAAACGGGTGGGCGATCTGCCCCCCGGCCTGCGCCAGAGCCTCGATATCGCGCGGGCTGTGGCGCTGGCGGACCGGCTGGATATTCCCGATCCGGTGATCCTCTTTGATGAGCCGACCACCGCGCTGGATCAGAGCCATGAAGAGAATTTCCTGCATCTGCTGGACCGGCTGCGCGGTCGGGCAGGGGTGGTCTTCGTCTCGCATCGTCTGGGCGAGGTGCTGCGCAGCTGCGACAGGGTCGTGGTGCTGAAGGATGGCAACCTGGTGACGGATCAGCCGGTCCAGGGCCTGACAGAACCCGATCTGCACCGGCTGATGGTCGGGCGCGAGCGCGGCGCGAATTATTACCTCGGTGATCTGCAAAGCGGCGGCCAAAATGCGGCCGCCCGGCTGGAGGTGGATGGCCTGGTGCTGGCATCGGGGGTCGGGCCACTTGGCTTTGCGATCCGGCCCGGCGAGGTCGTCGGCATCGCCGGGACGGACGGATCGGGGAAACGGCGGGTGGCCCAGGTGCTGGGCGGTGACCTTGAACCCGATGAGGGCGAGATCCGGGTCAATGGCAGGCGGATCGGGGCCGGCAGCGATGCGGCTGTCAGCGCCGGGATCGCCTTTGTTCCGGGCGACCGTCAGGCCGAGGGGCTGATCACCGGCGCCAGCCTGATCGCGAATTTCCAGCTGCCGTCGCTACGCGATCTTTTCGCAACGAGGCTGGGGGTCTGGCGGCAGGCAACAGCCCGCGCGGCCGCAGAACGCCGTTTCCAGGCGCTGGAGGTGAAGGCGCCCGAAGGCATCGACAGCCCGGTTTCGGCGCTGTCGGGCGGCAATCAGCAAAAGGTCCTGCTGGCAAAATGGCTCGAACGGGCGCCGCAGGTTCTGGTGCTGGAAAACCCGACCCAGGGCGTCGACAGCGGCGCGCGCGAGGCGATCTACCGCACCATTCGCGAGGCAGCGGCAGACGGCATCGCTGTGCTGATCGTCAGCGATGACCTGCCCGAGCTGATTGGTCTTTCGGACCGGATCCTCGTCATGGTCGAAGGCAGGATCACCCGCGATATCGCCGCGCCGCCGCAGGCAAAACCTGCCGAGGCCGAGATCGTTGCCGATATGATCCCGGCGGGTCTGCCACCAACTGCAATTTCATCAGAGAACCCGTCAGCGCCGCTGACGGATCTGGCCCGTCTTCCAGGAAATATCCATGTCTGACCATAGTCTTACCTTACAGCATCCCCGAACCTGGCTCAGGCAGCTGCGGCCGGGGGATCTTTTGCCCATCGCAGTGCTGGCGGCGCTGATCCTGTTTTTCGCACTGCGGGCGGAATCCTTTCTCAGCCCGGCCAACCTCCTGATCATGAGCGGCCAGGCCGGGATCCTGTTGCTGGTGGCGCTTGGCGCGACGCTGGTGATCCTGATGGGCAGCATCGACCTCTCGGTCGGCTCGATCATCCTGCTGACGGCGGCAATCCTGTCCAGGGTGGTGAATTTCGGGATCACTGCGCCGGTCGTCATCATCCTGGTCGTGATCTTAGTCGGTGCACTGGCGGGGCTGGTGAACGGGCTGATCTTCACCTTCGGTAAGGTGCCCTCCTTCATCGCCACGCTTGGCACGCTTTCATTCTTTGCCGGGCTGGGGCTGACGGTGATCGGCGGGCGTTCGATCTATTTCGACGCGCCGGGCGTGCTGTCGCTGTCCATCGGGCAATGGATTCCGGGTGTGCAGAATTCGGCAGTGATCGGGCTGATCGCGCTGGCCCTGGTGGCCCTGATCACCAACCGGACACGGTTCGGTCTTTATATCTATGCGATCGGCGGCAATGAGCGGGTGGTGCGGCTGTCGGGGATTGCGCTCAGGCGGGTGAAGATCCTGGCCTTTGTCACCTCGGGGGTGACGGCGGCGCTGGCGGGGCTGCTGATCTCGTCGCAGCTCGGCTCCAGCGGGCCCTCGCTTGGCTCGACGGCCCTGCTTGATTCCCTCGCCGCGATTGTGGTCGGCGGCACCGCGCTTTCGGGGGGCGTCGGCGGGGTCGGGCGCACCTTTCTCGGCGTCCTGATCATCACCGTTCTGGTCAATGGGCTGAACCAGATGGGCGTCCAGGACTTCGCCCAGACCATGATCAAAGGCGCCGTTATCGTGCTGGCCGCGATCTTCACCATGGCCTCGCAACGCGGCCTGACCCTCAAATGAAACGGGAGGCCAATGTGCCGAAACTCTATACAAATTTCGAATCCGGCAACAGCTATAAGATCCGGCTGTTCGCCGCGCTCGCCGGGATCACGCTTGAGGAATATGAGGTCGATCTGCCGGGGGATGAACATCATGGCCCGGCGTTTCTTGCGATCAATCCGCGGGGCGAGGTGCCGGTTCTGGTCGACGGCGAGCGCATCTTCCGCGATTCCGCCGCGATCCTGACCTGGCTTGCGGGCACCTATGCGCCCGAAGGCTGGGGCGGCAGGGATACGGGCGAGCAGGCCGGGATCATCGACTGGCTCGCCTTCTCGGCCAGCTGGATCCAGTATGGTGTCTTTACCACCCGCGCCATTGTCTCGTTCAGAGGCACCTATAACGGCGTCGGCTTCCAGCAAGAGGCGGTCACCCTGAATGAGGCCCGCATCCGGGGTCTGAAATCGCTTGAGATCCTCGAGGCCGCGCTGATCGGGCAGGACTGGCTGGTGCTGGGCCGCCCCACCATTGCCGATATTTCGGTCTTTCCCTATGTCGCGCTGGCCCCGATGGGGGATATCCCACTGGAGCCATATCCGGCGATCCGGGCCTGGATCGACAGGATCCGGGCGCTGCCGGGCTTCATCACGGTGATCGGGCTCGATGATCCGCAGTATCGCCGCAAGGAACGTGTGTAACGACGCTCGAAAATGCCATAGGGCGGCGGAGGTGTTAAAGGGCCCCCGGCACCGAACTCGCGACCGGTGGGTCAGGTCAGCGCCACCCGCTGCGCCAGACCCACCCACCAGGCCGCGCCGACCGGCAAAAGGTCTTCGTTGAAGCGGTAGCGCGGGCTGTGCAGTGCTGCCCCGGGGCCTGCCCCGAGAAAGCCGTAGCAGCCCGGGCGTTTCTCCAGGAAATAAGCGAAATCCTCAGAGGCAAGCGAGGGCTGCGGCGCGGGATCGACAGAAGCGGGCCCAAGCACGCGGCGCGCGGTCTCGCGCGCCAGACCGGCTTCCTTTGCGCTGTTTTGGGTGACCGGATAGCCGCGGTGATAGTCGAGCGTGATTTTCAGATCGAGGCTTGCGGCCAGACCGGCGCTGATGCCCCGCATCCTCGTCTCGATCAGATCACGCATTCCGGCGCTGAGACTGCGGGTGCAGCCACGCATCACCACGGTTTCCGGCAGCACATTATAGGCCTCGCCGCCATGGATCTGGGTGACCGAGACCACCGCACTGTCCAGCGGATCAGCATTGCGCGCCACAATCCCCTGCAAGAGCTGATGTAGCTGGCTTGCCCCGAGCAGGGCATCGCGCCCCAGATGCGGCATGGCGGCATGGCATCCCGTGCCGGTCAGGGTGATGTCAAATCGATCGACGGCGGCCATCTGCGCCCCGTCACAGGCAAGAAAGCGGCCAAACTCCAGCCCCGGCCAGTTGTGCAGCCCGTAAATCGCCGGGATGTCAAACCGGTCAAACAGCCCGTCGCGGATCATTGCGGCCGCGCCGGCGCCGGTTTCCTCGGCGGGCTGAAAGATGAAGACGACATCGCCGGGCGGCGAGGCCTTGCTCAGATGGCGGTCGGTCAGATAACGGGCAGCGCCCAGCAGCATCGCCATATGGCCGTCATGGCCGCAGGCATGCATGACGCCGGGCACGCGCGAGGCCCAGTCAAGGCCGCTGGCCTCGTGAATCGGCAGCGCATCCATATCAGCCCGCAATCCGATCGGGGGTGCCAGCCCCTGGCCCTTCAGCACAGCGACTACGCCGGTGCCGCCCACGCCGGTCACGGGCTCAAGCCCCATCTCGGCAAGCCGCGCCGCCACGAAAGCCACGCTTTTATGCTCCTCATAGCCAAGCTCCGGCATCTGATGCAGCGCGCGCAGCCAGCTGCGCATTTCGGCAGCGCCATCGGCAACGGAGGTGAGCAAGGCAAGGGTCATCGGTGAGGTCTCCGGCAGGAATACAAATGCCCCGCCAGAGCTGCGGCACCGCAACTGCGACAGGGCAAGGGCGCGCTGGCGCGCCGCAAGCGGCCGTTTCCGGCTTAGTTCAGCTCATCAAGCGATTTGGGCAGGTCTGGCATCTCATTGCCGATCCATTTCAGATAGATCGCGCCAAGGCTGCCATCGGCCTCCATCGCGGTGATCACCTCGTCCAGCTTTTCCACCAGCGCGGTATTGTCCTTGTTCACGCCGATGCCGGCATAGGTGCTGGCCATGACATATTTGATCTCAAGATTGCGTGCGGGGTTCTGGCGGATCACTTCCATGACGATCGCCTCGCCGGTTGGGATCATGTCAACCTGGCCGGTGACAAGCGCGACCGAGGTCGTCGCATCATCGTCAAAGCGCTGGATATTGGTGCCTGCGGGCGCACCATTGGTGATCAGCGGATCCATCATGGTACCGCGCGTCACGCCCACAACCCTGTCGCCGATGGTTTCATTGCTGGTCACATCAAGATCCTTCGGCGCCACCATGACGGTGCGGAACACCAGATAGGGGCGGGTGAAGCCAATGGCCTCGCGGCGTTCGGGCGTGATGCCAATGGTTGCGACCACGGCGTCAACCCGGTTCGAGATCAGATAGGGCACACGGTTGGCGCCGGTCAGCACCACGAGCTCGACCTCGACCCCAAGACGCTTGCCGATTTCTTCCGCTACATCGATATCAAGCCCGATGGGCTGGTTCGCATCGCCGATCTGGCTATAGGGCGGCAGGTCATTCTGGACGCCGATCACGATCTTTTTCTTTTCCAGAATGGCCGGCAGATCCTCTGCCGAGGCGATTCCCGCCCCGAGAACCAGGCCCAGACTGACCATGGCACCGGCTGCAACCTTGCTGAATTGTCTGATCATCTTAGTCTCCATCTTCCCTGTTATTGGTTGTCAGCGGACAGCCGAAAGAAACTTCTGCAGCTCGGCGGTCTGCGGATCACTGATCGTTGCTTCGGCAGGGCCGACTTCGTGCAGGCGCCCCTGATGCATAAAGGCAATGCGGTTGGCAGCCCTGCGGGCAAAGGCGATCTCATGGGTTACAAGAACCATGGTCAGGCCCTGTTCCGCCAGTTCGCCCAGCACCGTGAGCACCTCGCCCACCAGTTCGGGATCAAGCGCCGCCGTCACCTCATCAAGCAGCAGGATCTCGGGCTGCACGGCAAGGGCGCGCGCGATGGCCACGCGTTGCTGCTGGCCGCCCGACAGATCGCGCGGATGGGCGCGGAATTTGTCGGCCAGCCCGACGCGTTCCAGATAACGATGCGCAAGCTTCAGCGCCTCGGTGCCGCTCGCCTTGCCGGTGACACGCGGCGCAAGCGCGACATTGTCCTCGACCGTCAGATGCGGAAAGAGATTATAGCCCTGAAAAACGATCGCGACCTTGCGGCGCAAGGCGCGCAGCTTCGCCTTTTCATAGCTGATCGGTGTGCCGGCAATTGTCAGGCTGCCGCCCGAAATCTGCTCCAGCCCGTTCAGACAGCGCAGGAGCGTGCTCTTGCCAGAGCCGCTTTTGCCGATCAGCGCAATCACCTCGCCCGCAGCAATGGACAGCGTGGCATCATAGATCACCTGGTGGGAGCCGTAGGATTTCGTGACGGCGTTCAGTTCGATGAGTGACATGGGCCCTCTCTCAGAGCTTCAGCTTTTCGAGGCGCTTCGCCGCGAAGGACATGGGCAGGTTGATCAGCAGATAAAGCGCCGCGACGATGCCGAAGACGCGGAAACTGTCAAAGGTGGTGCCATTGACCATCTGGCCGGCCCGCATCAGCTCGACAAAGCCGACCATCGAACAGACCGAGGTGGCCTTTACCAGCTGCACCAGAAAGCCCACCGTCGCCGGGGCCGAAAGCCTGAGCGCCTGCGGCAGGATGGCGATGCGCAGCACCTGAAAGCTGGTCATGCCGAGGCTGTCAGCGGATTCCCACTGGGCCCGCGGAATGGCAAGCAGCGCCCCGCGCCAGATCTCTCCCAGAAAGGCCGCAGCGAACAATGACAGCCCCACGGCGCAGGCGACAAAGGGCGAGACATTATAGCCGGTCCGGGCGATGCCGAAATAGATCATGAAAATCACGACCACCAGCGGGATGCCCTGGAAAAGCCGGATCAGGACAGCAGAGGGCAGCGAGACCCAGCGATTGGGAGAGCTGCGCAGGACCGCAACCAGCAGGCCCAGAATGCCGCCAAAGATCATCGCAGCGAGGGTCAGGGCCACAGTCCAGCCCAGGCCCTGAAGGATCAGGATCATATGATTCTGGCTGAATTCACGCATCAGACAACATCCTGCATGCGGCGCTCACTGCCCCAGCTGCCGCTGACACGCCGGCTGATCAGGGCAAAGAGCCCGGCAAAGACCGACGAAAGCACCAGATAGATTGCGGCCACCACGACATAGACCTCAAACGGGCGGAAGCTGGTCGAGGCGAGGTTCGAGGCCTCATAATTCAGCTCAGGAATGGCGATGGCCGACAGGAGCGAGGTATTGAGCATGATGATGATGAACTGGCCGCTCAGCGCGGGCAGCGCCGCGCGCAGCATGGGCCGCGCTACGACATAGCGGAATTGCTGCAGGGCGGTGAAGCCAAGCGAGTCGCCGGCCTCAAGCAGGCCCTTCGGGATGCCGAGCATGCCCGAGCGCAGGATCTCGGTCGCATAGGCGGCGGAATTGAATGTCACGATGATGATTGCGGCGACATAGCCCGGCATCATCACGCCAAGTTTCGCGAGGCCGAAGTAAAGGAAGAAGGCCTGCAGCAGAAAGGGCGTGTTGCGGACGATCTCGACAAAGATCTGGCTGGGGATGGTCACCCAACGACCCCAGGCCATGCGGCCAAGGATGATCAGCGCCGCGCAGGCGATGCCGATGACAAAGCCCCCCACCGCGTAGAGCACGCCGCGCAGCGCCCCGCCGACAAGCAGCGGCAAATGGTCGAGGACCACACCAAATTCCACCGTCACCTCCTGGTTCATTTTTTGAAACAGAATTGTTGACGCGCCCGATCTAGTCAAGCAAAACATTACAAGAATAATTTTTTAGGACGGGAAGATGCTTCGTCAGGGCTACTACATCGTCTCGGCAGGGGGCGCAGGGATCGGTCTTGCAATCTGTCGTGAAATCGCGGCTCAGGGTGGCACAGCCGTGGCGCTGGACCCTTTCAATGCGCCGGCAGAACCGGGGGCAGGGATTCTGCATTACCCTTGTGATGTGGGTAACTCTGCACAGGTCGAGGCGCTTGTCGCCGAGCTTGCCGCAGGCCCAATGGCGATTGAGGGGCTGGTGAATTGTGCCGGGATCGCGGGGCCAACCGGCCTGATCGATTCCATCTCTGCCGAAGACTGGCAGCGCGTGCTCGGGATCAATGTGATTTCCGCCGCGATTCTGATCAAGAACGTTTCGCCCGTAATGAAAAAGCAAAGGCGCGGAGCAATTGTGTCGATTTCCTCGGCCTGTACCCGCAACGGTTTTCCGCAGCGCGCGCCCTATGTCGTGTCGAAAGCCGCGCTGGAAATGTTGTCCGAGACCATGGCGATGGAACTTGGCCCCTGGGGCATCCGCTCGAATGTCGTGGTGCCCGGTATCGTCGAGGGCGTCAGAATCGAAGCCGTGGCTCAGGCTCAGGCCGATACGCGTGGTATCAGCTTTGACGAAGCCATTGCGGAATTCACCGCGCGCACCTCGCTGAAAACCATGGTCAGCGGCGAGGATATCGCGAAAAGCGTGCGCTTCCTGCTCTCGGATGAGGCGCGTCATGTCAGCGGCCAGAAACTGGCCGTCTGTGGTAATTTCGAGGGCTATTCCAGCGAAATGGTCGCCCCCTTCGCCCGCACCTGAGCGGCAAAACGTCTGATCCCGCGCTTCGCCGCAACAAGGAATGCCGAATGTTCAAGTTCAATAAGACCATCATCAGCTGCGCGGTGACGGGGGGCGTTCATACCCCGAGCATGTCGCCCTATCTGCCGATCACCCCGAAACAGATCGAGGATTCCGCCGTCGAGGCCCATGCTGCCGGCGCCGCCGTCGTGCATCTTCACGCCCGTCTGGATGATGGCCGCCCCACCGCCGATCCGGCGGTCTATGGCCAGTTCGTGCCGGGGATCCGGGCGCGCTGCGATGCGGTGGTCAATATCACCACCGGCGGCGCACCCGGCATGACCATGGATGAAAGGCTCGCCGCCGCGCGTGCGATGTCACCCGATATGGTCTCGCTCAATATGGGCTCGATCAATTTCGGCTTCCATCTGATGGCGGGCAAGAAAAAGGACTGGCAATATGACTGGGAGGAGCGGTTTCTGCTCGAATCCAAGTCGAAATATTCGGTCAACTCCTTCCAGGTGCTGGAAGATATCGTGACTGAACTCGGGGCCGAGGGCGTGGTCTTTGAATGTGAATGCTATGATATCGGGCATCTCTACAACCTGAAATACCTGCGCGATCAGGGCATTATCCGAGGCCCGATGATGGTGCAGTTCATCTTCGGCTTCCTTGGCGGCGTCGGCGTACACCCGAGCCATCTTGAACATTTCTACGAAACAGCAGAACGGCTGTTCGGGGATGATTACTATATGTCGGTGCTGGCTGCCGGCCGTCAGCAGATGGCATTCGGCACCGCCTCGGCCTGTCGCGGCGGCGGTGTCCGGGTCGGGCTGGAGGATGCGCTCTATATCCGCAAGGGCGAGCTCGCGAAATCCAATGCCGAACAGGTCAATCTGATCGGCGAAATCCTCGACAAGCTGAACATCAAACTGGCAAGCTCGACGGATGTGCGCGAGGCTTTCAATATGCGGCCCCGGATCGGCGTCGCGGCATGAGCGCCCGCAGCCACAGTCGCGAAGCGCTGCTGCGCTTTGCCGACCGCGATGCAATGGGCCATGTCAACAGCCTGAAACTGGCGGAACTGATCGAAGATGCAAGGCTGGATTTTCTGGCCGGCATTCCGCAGGCCCCTGATGTCGAATGGCGCCTGGTCTCTTTGCGCGTCGATTTTCACGCCCAGCCGGTTGCAGCGCGCCGCCTTGTCACCCGTTCCGTTGTCAGCCGGATCGGCAACAGCTCTTTTGACATGTCGCATGAGATCTTCGAAGATGACCTTCTGGTCGCCTCGGGTCTGTCGGTTCTGGTGCAGGTCGATCCGCGTAAAGGTGTTTCATCGGCCCTTTCAGGGGCGCAAAAGTCCTGTCTGACCTGACACCCGGAAGTGAGTATGGCACCGCGAAAGACCGAAAAGGCCCGCCCGCCCCAGCTGCGCAGCCTGATGACCCGGCAAAAGCTGATCGATGCCGCCATCGAACAGCTCTGGGAAAGTGGCTATCAGAAAGTCACCATTGCCGCGATTTCGGCCCGGGCCGGCGTGACCCATGGCGCCCATCTGCATCATTTTGGCACGCGCGAGGATCTGCTGGCCGCGTCGGTTGATGCCCTGTTCCAGCGCAGTGTCGCGGAATATGAGGTGCGTATGGCAGAGTTGCCGCGCGATATGCCCGCCCGCGCCGATGCCGCGCTTGAGCAACTGCGCCTGGTGGCGATGGGGCGTATTTTCGAAGTGGTGGGGGAATTGCTGCTGGCCGCGCGCACCAATCCCGAGCTCGGCACGCGGATGCATCACTACGCGATCTCGCAGCGCGCTTTGCAAAAGCGGATGTATGAACTGGCCTTCGGCGCGGCGGCCTTGCAGGACAAGCGTATCCTGCTCCTCCTCGACGGGACTTTTGCGATTTTCCTGCGCGGTCTGGCGACCCTGAAAAAGACCCGCAGCGCGGCGGAACTGGAAGAGGCCTGGCTGGCCTGGAAGACCACCGCTCTGCCGGTCCTTCTCGCGCATCTTGCCGAAATCGGGGCGGCAGAACCGCAATCCGCTCAGATCTGAGGCCTTCCGCATATAATCCCGGCCGGGGATCGGTTGTCCGGTGTTTTGCGGCCTTCCGGGCAGGGGGCACGCGCAAAGCAAGAATGCGATGTGATCCATCTCTGCCCGCGCCGCGTATTCCGGGGGACAGAGGCTGACAGAACGGAGCAGACCATGGGCCAGGCCATTCTTCTTTATGCGGTGACGGCAGCGGTCTTTCTGGGCCTCGATATGGTCGGCATCCGCTATATCATCCGTCCTGTCTTCGAGGCGCATATCGGGCACCTGCTGGCGGCGCCGCTCCGGCTGGGGCCAGCGGTGGTATTCTATCTGTTCTATGTCGCCGGGCTGCTGTTCTTCGTGTCTTTGCCGGCGCTGAAAGCCGGGGCACCGTTACAGGCCCTGGCGTTCGGGGCGCTGCTCGGGGCGATGTGCTATGGCACTTATGAGATGACGAATTATGCCACGCTGGCAGACTGGTCCTGGCAACAAGTGCTGGCGGATGGGCTCTGGGGTACCGTCCTGACCGGCTTTGCGGCCTGGGCCGGGGTGGCGGCTCTCAGCGGTCGCCTGGCCTGAGCCGCGCGGTCAGCCGCAGCGAGACCGCATAGGGCAGCGCCCTGAGACATTTAATCGCCCAGGTGAACCGTTTCGGGAAATGGATCTCAAAGGCACGCCCCTTCAGACTACGGATCACCTCTCGCGCCGCCTGTTCCGGCGTTATTATCGCGGGCATCGCGAAGGTGTTCTTCGCGGTCAGCCGGGTCGCGACGAATCCCGGGCAGACAAGCCGCACGTCAACACGCGGCGCCAGTTCGGTCCGCAGGGTCTCGGCCAGATTGTTTACCGCGGCCTTGGTCGCACTATAGGGCTGTCCGCCCGGCAGGCCGAAATAGCCCGCGACCGAGCCAAAGAGGACCAGCTGTCCGCCATCACGCAACAAAGGTGGGACGAGGCGGGCGACCTCGAAACTCCCCAGGAGATTTACCGCCACCAGCCGCGCGATGCTCTCAGGATCCAGGTCCGAAACCCGGCCCGGATCATAAAGCGCGGCGGTGCAGATCACCACATCGAGGCTGCCGGGTTCAAGACCGGCCACCACATCCGCGAGGCCCCCCGGGGCCGCCAGGTCGAGGGGCAGTACCTGAGCCTTGTGGCAGCCGGCTGCCAGTAATTCCAGCGCGGCCTGATTGCGCGCCGAGAGGATCAGTCGCGCGCCCTCTTGCGACAGCGCCCGGGCAAGGGCCGCGCCGATGCCCTCGCTTGCGCCGATGATCCAGACCGTCTTGCCGGCAAAGCCCATTGGGTCAGATCCTGAACAGTGGCTGCAACAGACGCGGGATAAGCGCGCGAAACCGCAAAGGCGCGTCGGTCGCCGCAAGGCAGATGCAGGGCGCGTCCGGCCCGGCGACCGGCTGATGGTCGATCTCGTCATGCGCGGTTTCCACGTCACCGGGGCCGAAACGGCCCTCACTGTCTGCGAAACTGCCCTGCAACACCAGGGTCAGTTCCAGCCCGCCATGGCTGTGCGCGGGCACTGCGCGCCCAGGCGGAATATAAAGCAGCCGCAGCGAGCCTTCGCTGTCGGCGGACAGGATCTGCTGGCGGATCCCACCGCCCAGCATCCGCCATTTCGGCGGCTGGCCACCAAGCGCCTGCATGACAGGTGCGGGAAAAATGCCAGAGGCCGTCGCCTGCAGTGGGGGTGGCGCGTTATCGTCCAGCGCGGCCAGCAGGCGATCCTGCGCGCCCGGGCTGAGGGTTGCGGGGGGGATGCGATCAAGCAGGCTGCCGCCAAGCATCTCGGCGGCCTCTGCCCGCGCACGGCAGGTATCGCAGAGCGACAGATGCGCTGCGGCAACCACCGCAAAGGGATGGGGAAGGCTGCCCGTTACACAGGCGTCAAGCAATGCGTCTGAAATATGATGCGTGATGGCGGTCATGGCTGCCTCAAAGCGTTCAGGTCGCGCCGCAAGCGGTCCAGGCCCAGCCGGATCCGCGACTTGATGGTGCCAAGGGGCAGGCCGGTCATCTCGCTGATCCGGCTATGGGGCAGATCCTCGAAATACACCTGTTCCAGCACCCGGGCCTGATCCGGAGACATCGCATCGAGCGCCCGGCGCAAAAGCGCAGCCTCCTGCCCAAGGGCGAGGATCTGCGCGGCGTCGGGCTCCGCGCCTTCGGGGTCGATCAGCGCATCGGGTTCGGGCGGCGGTTTGCGGCGGATCAGGTCGATATGGCGATTGCGCGCAATGCGGTAGATCCAGGCGCTGGCCTCGGCCCGGTGCGGATCAAACTGCGCCGCCTTGTGCCAGACCGCCAGCATCACATCCTGCACCACATCTTCTGCGCTGCCATCGCGCAACCCGCCACGCATCAGCATGGCCTTCAGCCGGGGCGCAAAATGCTCGAACAACAACAAAAAGGAGGCCCGGTCGCGCTGGTCGCGCACCGCAAGCAACCAGAGGGTCGGATTGGTCCCGTCCGCCATGTCTGATGCTGAGTCTGGTGCCGTGTCTGATGACAAAAGCCCGCTCTCCTTCGCGGTCATCCGGGCGCCTCCGCACGGCACTGCAACGCCCGGATCGGGCGCGGGGATCACATTCAGGGTGCTGCGGCTCTCTGACATCATGGGTTGGATACGCCGGCGCCGGTGCAACAGATCACCGCGCAGCGAAAAATGCAATTCCAGCGGGGCATAGTGATCCGGGACCAGCGTGGCTGCGTAATTACAGACAGACAACCAGAGGGGGCGGATGTGCCTTTTGACCTGACACGCAACGCACCACAGAAGATTGCCATCATCGGTGGCGGGATTTCCGGCCTCGCAGCCGCCTGGTTGCTGTCGGGGCATCATCAGGTCACCCTGTTCGAGGCCGCGCCACGTTTTGGCGGGCATGCCCGCACGGTGATGGCGGGCCTGCGGGGCGATGTTCCGGTGGATACCGGGTTCATCGTCTTCAACTACGCCAATTATCCGCATCTGACCGCGCTGTTTCGTGATCTGGATGTGCCGGTGCAGCGCAGCGATATGAGCTTTGGCGTCTCGCTGGGGAATGGCGCCGTGGAATTCGCGCTGCGCTCGGTCAATGCGCTGTTCGCGCAGCGCTCAAACCTGCTGCGGCCCGGCTTTCACCGTATGATCCGTGATATCCTGCGCTTTAACGCGCGGGCAACGGAGACGGCAGCGGGGCGGGCAGACCTCACCATCGAAGCGCTGATCACGGAGCTCGGATTCGGAACCCGCTTCCGCGACCATTACCTTTATCCTATCTGCGGTGCGATCTGGTCGACGCCGGCGCGCGACATCGGTGCTTTCCCGGCTGTGACCCTGTTGCGGTTTCTGGGCAATCACGCGCTGATGAACAAGGGCGGGCAACATCAGTGGTGGACGGTCACCGGCGGCAGTATGACCTATGTGACCCGGCTTACAACCTCGCTGCAGGCGCGCGGTGTCGCCATGCGCCCGGCCACAAAGGTGCGCGCCGTGTCGCGCGGCCCTCTGGGCGTCACCGTTCAGACACAGGGTCTGGCCGAGCGCTTCGATCATGTGATCCTGGCCTGCCATGCCGATCAGGCGCTGGCCCTTCTCGCCGATCCGTCACCGGAGGAGAGATCCGCACTCGGCGCGGTGCGGTTTCAGGACAATCGCGCCGTTTTGCACGCCGATCCGGTGGTGATGCCACACCGCCGCGCCTGCTGGAGTTCCTGGATCTACCGCGCGGATGAGCCGCAGGCAGAGCAGGCGGTCGGCGTCACCTATTGGATGAACCGCCTGCAATCGCTGCCCGAGACTGATCCGCTTTTCGTCAGCCTCAACCCGGGCGCCGCGATAGATCCGGCGCGGATCTATGACGAGACCAGCTTCCGCCACCCGGTCTTTGACCGGGCCGCCGTCGACGCCCAGGCCAGGATCAGGGCCATGCAGGGCACGCGGCAGACCTGGTTCGCCGGGGCCTGGCTGCGGAATGGCTTCCACGAGGACGGCTTTGCCAGCGCCGTGCGGATCGCGCGGCAGCTGCTGCCCGCGACGGTCTGAGAGATGGAAGGCGGGCTTGTCTCTCAACTGGCGCAAGGCGCGGTGCTGCATCTGACTTCGGATGTGACCCATGCGAGACGCGGCGCGCGGCGCCATGCCTTTCGCTACCGGGTGGATTATCTGCTGCTGGCACCCGAGGTCGTATGCCGGCACGGGCTCTTCCGCCTGGGACGGGCGGGCCTTTTCAGCTTTTGCGCCATGGATCACGGCGGCCCCCGGGGGAATGGCAAAGGCGCTGCATGGGCCTGGGAGGTGCTGGGGCAGGCCGGTCTGCGCCGCGAGGGTGCGATGACCCTGGCGCTGATGGCGCAGCCAAGGTTCCTTGGTTTCTGGTTCAACCCGGTCAGCTTCTGGATGGTGTTGCGCGGCGATGATCTTCTTGCTGTGATCGCCGAGGTCAACAACACCTTTGGCCAGCGGCACTCTTATCTTTGCCACCATGAGGGGTTCACGCCGATCGGGCCTGAAGATCTCATGACCACCGAAAAGGTCTTTCACGTCTCGCCTTTTCAGGACGTGGCCGGGCGCTATGAGTTCCGGTTCCGCGTGACCCCGGCCCGGGTTGCAATGCTGATCCGCCACACAGATGGCGAAGAGGGGCTGATCGCCACACTCAATGCCGCGCCCCGGCCCCTGCGCCAGTCTGGCCTGCTGACAGCCGCCTTCCGCCGTCCGGGCGGCGCGCTGCGGGTCCTGGCCCTGATCTACTGGCAGGCCCTGCGCCTGCGCCTCAAAGGCGTCGCCTATCGCCGCCTGCCCCCTGCGCCCCCTGAGGAAATCAGCTGATGAGCCTGCTACAGACCCGCTTTCTCGCCTCGCTTGAGGGTATCCGGCACGGACGCCTTTGCCTGACCACCCCCGAGGGCCATTGTCATAATTTCGGATCAGAAGGCCCCGAGTCCGTGATCCGGATCACCGACTGGGCGCTGCTTGCCGCGCTGGCGACGCGCGGCGATGTGGGGTTTGGCGAAAGCTATGTCGCAGGCCATTGGGACAGCCCGGATCTCGAAGCGCTTCTGAGCCTTGCCATCCGCAATTTCGATCTGCTGGATGGCCAGGGCAGACCGGGCTGGCTTGCTGCTCTCAGGTTTCGCCTGACCGACCGGCTGCGGACCAATTCGCTCGCGGGCTCGTCACGCAATATCCGGGCGCATTACGATGTCGGGAATGAATTCTACCAGCTCTGGCTTGATCCGGGCATGAGCTATTCCTCGGCTCTGTTCGACGGCACCGATGATCTGGAAACCGCCCAGGCGCGCAAGAATGATCGTATCCTGTCGCGGCTGGCCCCGGGCGAGCGCATTCTCGAGATCGGCTGCGGCTGGGGCGGATTTGCCGAACGCGCCGCCGAGACCGGCCGTTATGTCACCGGGCTGACGCTGTCGCCCGCGCAAAAGGGTTATGCCGATGCACGGCTTGACGGAGGGGCCGAGATCCGGCTGCAGGATTACCGCCACGCCGGCGGGACCTTCGACAATATTGTCTCGGTCGAGATGATCGAGGCTGTCGGCGAACGCTATTGGCCCGCCTATTTCGCCACGCTGAAAGCGCGCCTTGCCCCCGGCGGGCGGGCGGTCCTGCAGGCGATCACCGTGCCGGATGCCGAATTCTCAATCTATCGCAAACGCTCTGACTTCATCCGTCAGCATATCTTCCCGGGCGGTATGCTGCCCAGCCCGGCGATCCTGCGCCACCAGGGCGCGAAAGCCGGGCTGGAACTGCATGCGAGCTTTTCTTTCGGGCAGGATTACGCCCGCACCTGCCGGATCTGGGCCGCGCGCATGACCGGGGCCGCCCCGCGCATCCGCCGCTTTGGCTATGACGAGCCCTTCCTGCGCGGCTGGCGCTATTACCTGGAGAGCTGCGCCGCGACCTTTGCGACCGGGCGCTCTGATGTGGTACAGGTCGAATTCGGCCATGTCGGCCAAATTGCACAGGCGGCATAAGATGACATCAATCCTCTGGCTGTGCCGCGATTTCCGCTTTGACGACAATGCCGCGCTGACGGCGGCAATCAAGGACGGACCCGTTCTGCCGGTCTTTGTCATCGACACTGCGACGCGCGCGCAAGGCGCGGCCAGCCGCTGGCGGCTGGGGCGGGCCCTGGCCAGCTTCGATGCCGAATGGCAGGCGCGGACGGGCGAGCGGATCACTGTGCTGGAGGGAGAGGCGCCTGATCTTCTTCCCGATCTTGCCATCCGCATCGGGGCCAGCGCCATCCATCAGAACGACTGGCCGACCGCCGGCAGCAAAACCTCGCAGGAAGGCTTGCGCCGGGCGCTCGGGCCAGGCCCTGTCAGGCTGCATCTGCATGAAGGCCATCTGCTGATCAATCCTTCACGGGTGAAAACCGGCGCGGGAGGCGGCTTTCGCGTCTACACCCCCTTTGCCCGGGCCGTGCGGCTTGCGGGGCCTGACCGCCCCCTGCCGCCCCCTGCTGCAATCACCGCCCTGCCGGCCATGGGCGCGCAGCGGGCCGGGGAACTGACTCTAGCGCCGGATATGTTTCGCGGGGCGGCGGTTCTGGCGGAACAGGCCTTGCCTGCGGGCGAGGCGGCGGCTTTTGCCCGGCTCGGGGATTTTATCGCTCATGTGCCGGATTATCCCGCGCACCGCGACCGCCCGGATATTGACGCCACTTCGGGTATGTCAGAGCATCTGGCATTGGGGGAGATCAGTCCGCGGCGCATCTGGGCGATGGCGTCGCTGCGCGCCGAGATTGACCCCGCGCTTGCCCCCGGGGTTGAGAAGTTTCTTTCGGAAATTCTGTGGCGTGAATTTGCCTGGCATCTGCTCCTGGCCTTCCCGCAGTTGGCCGAGACGGCCTGGCGCGCGGACTGGGCGCGCTTTCCCTGGCTTGGCGCCAATCCCGCTGCCCTGGCCTGGAGCCGCGCCGAAACCGGCATCGCGCTGGTTGATGCGGGCCTGCGCGAAATGCGGGTGACCGGGCGGATGCACAACCGGGTCCGCATGGTGGTGGCAAGCTGGCTTACGAAACATCTGCTGACCGACTGGCGCATCGGTCTGGCGCATTTCGAAGACAGCCTGACCGACTGGGATCCGGCCGCGAATGCGATGAACTGGCAATGGGTTGCAGGCTGCGGGCCCGATGCCTCGCCCTTTTTCCGCATCTTCAACCCGGAGAAGCAAGCGGCAAGTTTTGACCCAAAAAGTCTTTACCGCGATCACTGGCTGACGGGCGAAGGGGCGAGCGCCTGGCGTGAGACTGTGCCTGCCTCCTGGAACGCGCCTGAGCACCGCGCTCTTACAGACAGCGCCGCGCTCCTGGATCAGGGCCGCAAACGTGCGCTCTCGGCGCTGGAGGCTTTTAACCGCAAATCCAGGGAGCGGGCCGCGCCCCGTTCAGATCAGGGTCCGGGCTGACATACTGCACGGCATCCTGTCATTTCATGTATTCGAGGCGGGGCCGATCGGATCCATCCCGGGCCCCATCGCTTGCCGCAGATCCGGGTGCAGGACGAGAGCGGTTCTGCTCCCGCCGACGGCCAGCGGGCCAGTGTCAAATCCCATCGCCTGCTATATGCGGCCTGCTTCTCTTCCCGTGCTGCCACCCACGGGTTCAGCAGATGAACCCCTCACGGAATAACCGCTTCAGAGTGCTCCTGAGGGCCTGTAATGAAAGAGAGAACCGGGCCAGGCCTGGCATCGGCGTGTCGGCTCTGCGGAGATGGCTTGCGCAGCAACCCGGCGTCGGCCTGATGTCCTGAGGTCGGGTGGCGCTCTGCACGCTACAGCGACCTGGACCGGAAGATACGCATTGCCGGCCTGACTGCGGCACCCCCGTTCAGGCTGCGATTGATGTTCATATCAATCATAGGTTTCCATTCCGTGATCCTGAGTGCCGGGACCGGCGCGCCCGGCATCAGGCCGGCGTTGAGGAAGATGGAGTCGTTACTGCTGAATGTTGCACGGGCCCGGGCAACGAAGGCCAGTTTGTCCTCAGTGACTCCGGCTCCTGTCTGATCGGCTGCTCTCCCGCCCCGGTGATCGCCCGGGCGGGCTTTTTCAGCGGGTCTTCGCGGCGTGCGCTCAGAACCACCTCCGGGCCTCAGGCCGCATACGCTTTGCGGTGGCCTCGCGGATACCCGAAGAGGCGCCGATGCTCAGAATGGTTTTGCCCTGGATGGTGCTGGACATCTTTCCACGTCCTTTGTGAAAGTCGGGCTGGAGGGCTCAGGCGTCCAGCCTTCGACGAAAGAAGCGCAATTTTCAGCGACAGAGCGGCGATGCCCTGGGATTTCCCGGGGGAGCCGGCGCGTTGTACGAGACGTTCGCATCCGCCATGCAAAACCCGGAAGCGGCGCAAACCCCGATTGGGCTCGTCACAGACCGCTCCTGGAACATCTGAAACCTTAATAAGGCCCATGGCGCCTTTGCCACGCCTCAGCTGACGAAGACCATGGGGAAATCCGGAGCCCGCCACCCGGCAGCCAGCAAGGCGCCCCGGCAATGCCGGAGCGCCCGCCCTGGATCACATCGTGGCGATATCCATGACGAAGCGGTATTTAACATCGCCCTTCAGCATCCGTTCGTAAGCGGCCTCGATTTCGTCGGCACGGATCATCTCGATATCCGAGGTGATGCCGTGTTTCGCGCAGAAGTCCAGCATCTCCTGCGTCTCGGGGATGCCGCCGATCATCGACCCGGCAAGGCTGCGGCGGCGCATGATCAGGTTGAAGACATTGGGCATCGGGTGCGGCGTGGCGGGTGCGCCGACCAGCGTCATCGTACCGTCGCGCTTCAACAGCACGAGGAACGCGTCCAGATCATGGGGCGCGGCCACCGTGTTCAGGATCAGATCGAAGCTTTTGGCATGGGCGGCCATCTCTGCCGCGTTGCGCGATACCACAACCTGATCCGCGCCGAGCTTCAGCGCATCGGTCCGTTTTGACTCCGAGGTGGTAAAGGCCACCACATGCGCGCCCATGGCATGGGCCAGTTTGATTCCCATATGACCAAGACCGCCGATACCGACGACGCCAACCTTCTTGCCCGGGCCCGTCCCCCAATGGCGCAGTGGCGACCAGGTGGTGATCCCGGCGCAGAGAAGCGGGGCCACGGCGGCCAGCTGATTCTCGGGATGGGTGATCTTCAGCACATAGCGCTCATGTACCACCACCTCTTGCGAATAGCCGCCAAGGGTATGGCCGGGCGCGTCCGGCGTCGGCCCATTATAGGTTCCGATCATGCTGTCGCAGTAATTCTCCAGCCCGTCATTGCACTCGGCGCAATGCTGGCAGCTGTCGACGATGCAGCCGACGCCGACCAGATCTCCGGGCCTGTGGCGGGTGACATGTGCGCCGACCGAGGCGACGCGGCCGACGATTTCGTGACCCGGAACACAGGGATACAGGGTTCCGGCCCATTCGCCCCGGGCCTGGTGCAGGTCGGAATGGCAGATGCCGCAGAACAGGATCCCGATCTGCACATCATGGGCGCCGGGCATGCGGCGGGTGATGTTCAGGGGGGCCAGCGGCGCATCGCCGGCCGGGGTGCCATAGGCTTTCACAACCATTTCAGGTCTCCTTTTGTGGTGGGTCCGGCCGGTTTTGCGCTGTGGTCAGGGCGATTCCAGACCCGCCGGGGCTGACCCTGGGTGCAGATTATACGGGTTTCAGCGATGTCAGACGCCGTAATCGGCGTCGCTTACATGTTCCAGCCAGTCGACGACCTTGCCGTCCTTTACTTCCTGAAGGGCGATATGGGTCATGGCGGTTGCGGGGCTGGCACCATGCCAGTGGCGTTCGTCGGGGGCGAACCAGACAACATCGCCGGGGCGGATTTCCTCGACCGGGCCGCCATCTCGCTGCACCCGGCCGAGGCCAGCCGTGACGATCAGCGTCTGGCCCAGCGGGTGAGTGTGCCAGGCGGTGCGGGCGCCCGGCTCGAAGGTCACACTCGCGCCCTGCACGCGCTCGGGCGCGGCGGGATTGAACAGGGTGTCGATACGGACCTGTCCGGTGAACCAGTCGGCGGGACCTTTGCGCGAAGGCACCTGTCCGGCACGGAATATTTCCATCGGTTTTCTCCTTAAGACATATGATCAAGGCGCAGCGGATAGATGGTCCTGACCCGTAGCGGCGCCACCGCGCCCCAGCCGCGAAAGTAACACAGATCGCCCGGCGTCTCATCACAGATCGGTTGGCCTCTGGTCTGATCCAGGCGGCGGTTCAACAGGTTCGTGGCGCTGCCGCCAGATTCCTGCATGCAAGATGTGCCGGCAATGATGCGCCTGGAAACCGCAGCGAGGCCATGCCGAAACTGGCCAGCCTGCCGAAAGGCATCGAAGTTCGGCCCGCCCGCCGCCTCGCCCGACTACATAGCTGCATGCGGCCCGCCCATGAAGCCAAAGGAGCTGATCGCCCGTACCTGAATCAACATCCGACAGATCGAGGCCGGTTGATTCTATGTCTGGGCGTTTGAGAAGAACAGTGAAGACCCGGGAGTGCGGTCGAGAGGCCCCTGACCATCAACGGATCCTATGAGATGGCCGATGCAGCGATGTGCGGCTCCGGCATCACCTATGTGACCGAGGACCTCATCGCCCGGCAGGTTGCGACCCGGGTGCGCTAATCGTGGCGCCGGACGACGGGTCACAGCCATTTGCGGGTTGCCTCATCTGCTACCCAGGCCGCCGCCACAGGATCGCGTCGGCGGCGGCGGGTCCTGTTCGGTGCGGCAAGAGGCGCCTATAGTGTCCCTCGCAGAGGAGCAGGTTCAGGGAGGTGGGGAAGAGGTGCGCTTCAGAAGGGCTTCTTTCGCGGCGATCACAGCGCTGCTGGTGGTCGCAGCTGTCGGGGTCTTTTCCTGGCGGATGGCGGCGCGTGAGCTGGACGCCGGAGCGCTGCATCTCGAGACCGGACTCGCAGAAAAGCTCGCACAGCATGAGGCGCATCTGACGGCGCTTTCCGCCGTGATCCGCACGGCGGTCGAACAGGGATCCGGCCTCACCGGTGAGAACGCCCAGGGGGTACAAGGGCTTGCGGTGGCGATCCTGGAATTCTACCCGCGCATCATCGGTGTCAGCGTCTCGGCGGATGATGGCAGCCAGGTGATCGGCTTTGGAACTCCGGCCGGGCCGACACGGATGCCCGATGAGCCCGCGCCACCCCCCCTTGCCCATCCCGGCGCCACACAGACGGCGGCAGACAGCGGGGCCGGAACCTATCTTATCTACAAGCTGGTCCGTCCCGGCCTTGTGGTCCGGCTGAAGATTGATGCCCGCCGGATGCTGGACGAAGCCGCAATCCCTTCCGGGCTCAGCGCGAGCCTTTCGCTTGGCGAGACCATGCTGACGCCGCGCGACAACGTCGCCTCCGCGCCGTTCCGCTTGGCGCTAAGCCGCCAGATCGCCAATCCCACCCAGCCGCTGCGGCTGGATCTTGTGCTGTCGCCCGGTCTCGCGCAGATCCTGCCTTTGCCTGTCCTGGCGCCGCTCCTGGCGCTTGCTGTGGTGCTTCTGTGGCTGAGCTGGCGCAGCATCGATGCCCGCCGGAATGCGCGCCTGCAAGACCAGAAGCTTGCTCTGCTGGAACAGGAGGCGCGCATGGCCCATGCCGCACGGATTGGGCTTTTGGGGGAAATGGCCTCGGGGATCGCGCATGAGCTGTCGCAGCCGGTGGCGGCGCTTTCGGGGCAAAGCCAGGCGGCGAAACGGGCCCTGGCGCTGGACATGCCCGAGATCCTTGCCGAAGCCATCGACGCCAATATCCGCGAGGCCCGGCGCGCGGGTGATATTCTGGGCCGGATGCGCGCCTATATCGGCGGCACGCCGGTCGCGCCCCGGGCCTGGCCCCTGCGCAAGGCGCTGGAGGATGCGCTGCAACTGATCCGCCCCGAGCTGGTCCGGCGCGGGCTCGTGCTGCGGGTGGATCTGAGCGGTGATGCCACCATCCGCGTCGACCATGTGGTGTTTCAGCAGGTGCTGCACAATCTGCTGATGAATGCCGCCGAGGCGATGGCGCAAACCGCTGCGCCGGTGATTTCCATCACCACAGGCGCGGCGGGCGCGGGCATGGTTGCCCTGCTTGTGGCCGATAACGGGCCGGGGATCGCGCAAGACGACATCTCGCGCATATTCCAGCCGTTTTTCACCACGAAACCCGATGGCATGGGGCTTGGTCTTTCGCTGTCTGAGCGCCTGACCGAGGCTATGTCAGGCCGTCTTACCGCCGGGAACGACCCCACAACCGGCGGCGCGGTCTTCACCCTTTTGCTGCCGGAGGCGGGGCGTGATGATCTATCTCGTTGATGACGATGCCGCCGTCCGCCAGGCGATGACGCTTTTGCTGCGGACCTATCACAAAGAGGTCACCGGCTTTCCCGATGGCCCGCATCTTCTGGCCCATCTCGACACCGCCCGGCCCGGCGTTCTGCTGCTGGATCTGCGCATGCCGGTGATCAGCGGGCTGCAACTTATTGATCATCTGGGGCAGCGCGGCATTCACTGGCCCGCGATCATGGTGACCGGTCACGGCGATGTCGAAGCCTGCCGGCGGGCCTTTCGCGCCGGTGTGACCGACTTCCTGACCAAGCCGGTCGATGAACATGCGCTGATGGATGCGATCACCCGGGCCGAGGCACAACTGGCCGCCGATCTGCAGCGCGACGAGACGCGGCAGCTTTTGTCACTGCTGACGCAGCGCGAGGCCGAGGTGCTGGAAATGGTCGCGCGCGGGCTTGGCAGCAAGGATATCGCCACCGCCCTGCACCTCTCGGTGCGCACGGTTGACAGTCACCGCGCGGCGATTGCGGCAAAGCTCGGCACCGCAGCCGTGGCGGAACAGACCCGGGCCTGGATCTCGCTGCATCCGTAATCCTACCGATCCCTCCCCGTTATCCTGCGAATATGGCGCAAAGCCTGCCCCGGTTAGGGTGAGGGCATCAGCATTATGAGGGGACACCATGAAAACGATCATCAGCGCCGCAGCCATCGCCTGTTTTGCCCTGCCGGTCATGGCGCAGGACATTGTCGAACTCCGCAGCCTCGGCACCGGTCTCGCGGTCGAGATTGCCACCGCCACCGTCGCGGCCTGTGCCGCAGACGGCCATAATGTCGCGGCGGCAGTGACCGACCGCGCGGGCATCCTGCTGGCGCTTGTGCGGGCCGAGACTGCGGGCAATCACACTGCGGCTGCCGCCACCGCCAAGGCCTATACATCGGCCGCATCGCGGAACCCGACCAGCGGCATGGCCAAAACGGTCGCCGAAAACCCGGGCGCCGCCGGTCTGGCCGATATCCCGGGTTTCCTCGTGCTGGCGGGTGGTGTTCCCGTGCGGGCAGGCGATCAGGTCATCGGCGCGGTCGGGGTCGGTGGGGCTCCGGGGGGGCATCTTGACGAGGCCTGCGCCAATAAGGCGCTTGATCAGTTCGCCGACCGGCTGAAATGATACAAGGACCTGCGGGGGTGCAGCGTTACGCCCCCGCAGACCTCCACAGCGAAAAGCGGGGCAATGCGATGCGGATGATGATACTTGCGGGAGTTCTGATCATGAGCGGGCCTATGGCACAGGCGGATATTCTGGCAGCCATCAGCGCGGGAGATATCGTCGCGCTGGAGCGGGCGATCACCGCCGGCGAAACGGTCGACATGCAGAATGCCTCCGGCCAGACCGCGCTTCTGATGGCGGTCTGGAAGAACGACATCCCTGCGGCCCGGCTTTTGCTGGCCGCCGGCGCAGATGTGAATGCGAAAGACAACCAGCAGGACAGCCCCTATCTCGTGGCCGGTGCCGAGGGCCGCAGCGAGATCCTCGCGATGATACTGCGGCATGGCGCCGATCTGCACAGCACCAACCGCTTTGGCGGCACCGCCCTGATCCCCGCCGCAGAGAAGGGCCATCCCGACGCGGTGGCACAACTGATCCGGGCCGGGGTTGATGTGAACCATGTCAACCGGCTCGGCTGGACCGCGCTGATGGAGGCCGTGGTCCTGACCGATGGCGGCCCGGTCCATCAGGAGATCATCGCGCAGCTTCTGGCTGCGGGGGCCGATCCGGAGATCCCCGATCGCGACGGCATCACCGCGCTGGAACATGCACGGGCGCGCGGGTTCACGAAGATCGCCGAGATGATCGCGCGGCATAAGTGACAGCCCGCCCGGCCCGCCCCATCAGGACGGGAACAGGCCGCCCTCATCTGCGCCAAGTTCGATGGTCAGGGATATATGGCGCGGGCGTGTCAGCGCGAAAATCGACGCCTCCACCACATCCCGGCTCGTCGCCCGCATATTCTTTGCACGGGTGCCGTTTGCGGCCCAGCTCTGCCCGCCAGGCATCGCCTCGTCGAGATAAGGCGGGTTCACCAGGATCGAGCGGAATTTCCCGCCCCTGAACTCTTGCCTCAGCCCTTCGGCAAGCGCCACCTGGCCACGTTTGGCGGCATAGAACGGCACAGAAACCGTCTGCAGCGCCGCATTCGGCAGGCCGCTGATCGAGCCGATGGTCAGAATATCGGGCGCGTCGGACAGCTGCATCAAGGGCCGCAGCCCCTGTACCAGCAGGAATGTCCCGGTGATCGCGGCACTGACGACCGCCATCACCTCGGCTTCGGCATAGGGGGCCTGGCTGGCTTCAAGCCACATCGCGCCATTGTTGATCAGGATATCGACCGGGGCCTGAAATGTGGCGATCCGCGCCACTGCCTCTGTGACGCTTGCCGTATCGGCAAGATCCAGCGCCACGGTCTGCGCAGACTTGCCTCCGTGGTTAAGCACGGACCTGGCGACGGCTGCGAGATCAGCCTCGCGCCGTCCACACAGGATGAGTTTGCATCCCAATGGGGCCAGTGACAGGGCAAAAGCCGCGCCAAGCCCCCGCCCGGCACCGGTGATGACCACTGTTTTCCCGCTCAGATCCATCTCTGCACCTCTCACCGGCTTTGCCTCTATTTCCTGCCAGAGCGCCCCGTTTCTTTCAGAAGACTGACCGCTGAGGTTGCCTATCTGAGCGCGCTGCCCGCCGCCAGTGGCGGTCGGATGATCAGATGCCCGCCGCCACAGCATTGCAGCAAGCAGATCATGATCCAACGCGGCAGGTTGCGGGTGTGGCGGCGTGGCGGGGACTGTGCAGGCCCCGGCTCTTCAGGCCGCAGACCGGGGCCGGCTCGGTCGTTTGCGGGGCTGCGCTTCGGGAAGGGGCAGGGCGGGCACATCCTGCAAGGCTGCTTCCACGGCACCTTCCAGGGATGTCTCAACAAAATCCGCGCCCAGGGAACGGGCTTCGGCGAGCTTTGCGGGATCAACCGGCGCCGGGCCCGCTGACCCTTCAAGGATCAGATCTTTTGGCATCTGCCAGATCACGATGCCAAGACGCAGCCCCGCGCGCAGCCGTTTGATCCGCCTGATATGCAGCAGGGAGGCCCGTGTGGGCGTTGAATCCAGGAAACACAGGATCACACAATCGGTTTCCGCAAGGTTAAGAGCCGCAAGCCCGCCGGGCGTAAGATCCATATAGGATCTGTGGAGGACCTCGGCGCCTTCCTCCTGCAGGGATTGGGCAAGGATCGCCGCCGAGACATCATCTATGGGCCAGCGCCCGCCGAAACAGGTGATACGCAGCTGCGGCGCAGCCTGTGCTTCGCCGGCGTCTTCGGCCATCAGCGCACCGATATCCGATACAACTGCCATCCCGACTCCGGCGAGCCTGCTTTCCTGTCCGGGCGAGAGCACACCGCGGTCGCGGTCATCCTGGGCCATCAACAGGGCCGGAAGCGCTACATCACGGTGGAATTCGGCCGCAGTCATATCCTCAAGCAACTCTTCCGCACGCGAGGCCGCCTCGATCCGGTCGCCTGACAGCAAACGCTGATAAAACCGCTGGTGACTTGCCAGGACCGGCTCATCCCCGAACAGGATATCGAACAGCTCGAATTGTGGGATGTGACGGCCAAGGACGACCAGACACACGGTCAGCGGGGTCGACAGGACAAGGCCGAGCGGTCCCCAGAGAAAGGTCCAGAAGATCGCAGAGACGATGATCGCCAGCGAGCTCACACCGGTATTGGCCCCATAGAGCCAGGGTTCGATGATATTGGAGGTGATAAGTTCGACGACGGCAAAAAGCGCGGCGGTGTAGAGAACCGCAGACCAGTCTGAGGAAACCGCGAAGGCGAGGAACAGCGGGAAGGCTGCCGCAAGAACCGAGCCGATATAGGGGACGAAGCGCAGAACCAGCGTCAGCAATCCCCAAAGGGCGGCATTCGGCACCCCGATCAGCCAAAGACCAATCCCGATCGGCAGCGCGTAGATGGCATTGACCAGCAATTGCATCAGAAGATAGCTGCCAACTCTGCCGCCCGCTTCCTCGAGAACCTGGGTGGTCCGGTGCAGATCGGCGGTGCCCACCAGGCGGATGAACCTGTCACGCAGCCTGTCGCGCTCCAGCAACATGAAGATCACCAGCACGATCACAAGACCTGTCGTCGCGATGGGGCTGACGAGCGGGACCACCAGGCTTTGCAGGATTTCAAGCGGGTTGCTGGGCTGCACCACCTGCACCGGCATGGGCTGGGCCGCTGCCGTGCCTTCTCCCGGGAGGACGCCACTTATTTCAGAATTGATCGAGGCCGCCATCTCCATCAGGCGCGACATCAGGCTGGCCTCGCCCGAGGCGCTCTGGATCGCATCAAGCTTGCTGATGATATTTGCCTGGAAGCTGGGCAGCTTCACCGCGAGATCCGCCAGCTGATAAAAGACAATCAGGCTGAGCAGGCCGATCACGCTGAAGGCAAGTGCCGTGGCCAGCAGGACAGAGGTCAGCATCGGCAGGCCCATCCTGCGGGCCCCCGAAACCAGCGGTGACAGCGCGAAGGCGATCAGCATCGCGATGGCGATCGGCAGGAAAACATCCTGTGCAACATAAAGGACGGCGGCGACCGCGACGATGGTCGCCATGCGGGGAAGCGTGATCCTTCCGACCGATGAGGATGCGCTTTCAGTCAGAGAGGGTGTTTCCGACATTTGTCACCTGCACTCACATAGCCATGCGTCACATAAATCACGACAGGTCCGGACCTTTTGACCTGCCGTTATCGCTTTCGGGCGTGTCGAAATGCGCCGTCACAACAAACTGTGCCTCATGGCGCGGGGCTGCGTCAGTCCTGCACGGTTTGCGCCGATAGTCACCGGCGGCTGGCAGTCTGGCAAGGCAAAAGATCAGCGCAGCACCCGAAGGAATGACCCTGCAGAGGGTGAAGCCGACACAATGATGGCCAGACTGCGAAGGCGTCTTTCATCATCGCCCAGGGCCCCGGGCGGCGGGGCGCTTCCTCCGGATGCGGGCGTTTTGCTGCAACCATATTTCGGCGCCGTGTCTGGCAGTTTTCGTCAGGCATGGCCGTAGTTCTCAGCCCGTAGCGCGCCTGTTTTCGCCGGTCTGCAATTTAAGCACGACCTCCAGCAGCTTGTCCTGATCCACCGGCTTGGTCAGCAAGGGGGCGTCCTGAAAGTCACGCGGCAGTTGATCCCGGCTGTAGCCGCTGATGAAACAGAACGGCACGCCGCGCAGCCGCAATGTATGGGCAACCACATCCACCGGCGCGCCGCGCAGATTGCCATCCAGCAGCGCGAAGTCGAAATCCAGCGTGCGCGCCGCGACTATCGCCTCGTCAAGACTGGCCGCAATCTTCACGACCCGGGCACCGGCATCCTCAAGCACGTCGGAAAGCTCCATCGAGATCAGCGGCTCATCCTCGACCAGCAGGACCCGGCTGTCTTTGATGCCATCGCGCTGCGGCACGCCCGGCCGGGCAGCCCTGGTCTCAGAACTGCGCTGCGCGCCGTCAAGGCCAAAGCCGGAATGGATCATGATCCGCCAGATCACCCCGGCCCTGTTCCAGTTAACCTCGACCCGGCCATCGCCGACGCCGTTATGGATCAGATCGGAGCCGAAGCCACGCCGTGTGGGTGTGCTGACCGGGGGCCCGCCGGTTTCCTGCCAGGTCAGGCTCAGCCCTTCGGCGTCAATGGTCCAGGACAGGATCACCCGCCCCAGGGCCCGACCTGAAGCCTGCGACAGGGCGCCATATTTTGCGGCATTGGTCCCCAGCTCATGCAGGATCAGCGCGAGGCGCAGTGTCACTTCCGGCGACAGGGCCACATCGGGCCCGCTGACATCGATGAAATCGCGATCGAGGGTGCCGGCTTCGATCTGATCCCTTACCAGCTGGCCCAGTGACGCTTTGGACCAGGTGACATCTGACAGAATGGAATGTGCGCGTGCCAGCGCCTGGAGCCGGCCTGAAAACCGCAGATTGAACTCTGGCAGGGTGGTCGAGGTGCGCAGCGTCTGCCGCATGATCGCCTGCACATTGGCCAGCGTGTTCTTGATCCGGTGGTTCAGCTCTCCGACCAGAAGGGCACGGACCTTTTCGGATTGATGACGCTCGGTTGTCTCGAGCACCTGCAGAGAAAGCGAAGGGCTGCCGGTTGCCGGGTCGATCACCACCGAACCGTAGATTTCACAATTGATCTCGCCATTCGCGCCGGTGGCGACGGCCTCGGCACTGTGTCGGGCAACCGTGCCGGCGCCTGTGATCCAGTCCTGGAACTGCACCAGCGTCTCGGGCCGGAAACAGCCGGCCTCACCCAGATCGCGGCCCAGCACCCGGCCCGCACCGATGCCGAAGATCCGTTCGGCACCGCCCGACCAGCCAAGAAGGTTGAGGCTGGCATCGCATTCGATCACCCCAAGCGGGGAGTTGTCGGCATGGGCCCGCAGCGTGGCAATCGCAAGATCGCGCGCCTGGGCGCTTTCGCGCAGCTCGTCGCGCTGATGCTCGAGGTTGATGGTCTGTTGGGCCAGGCGGTAGAAAACCTCGGCTTTCGAGCGCAGGATGATCGGGTCAATCGGCTTGTAAATATAATCAATCCCGCCGGCCTCATAGCCCTGGAAATGACGGATCTCGTTGTGATCGGCTGCCGTGACGAAAATGATCGGGATCTCGCGGGTCCGCGCGCTGCCGCGCATCAGTTCGGCCAGTTCATAGCCATTGGTGCCGGGCATCTGGACATCAACAAAGGCCAGACGGAAGTCATAATGCAGCATCAGCTCCAGCGCTTCGGTGGCCGAGCGCGCCTTGTGGATCTCCAGCCCGTCGCGGCGCAGCAACGTCTCCAGCGCGAGCAGATTCTCGGGGAGATCGTCAACCAGCAGGAAACGGATGGCTTTATTGGGCATTTTCAATCTTTTCGATATTCGTGCGGCGCCAGATGCGCTCACCCTCGTCATGGGCGCTGAAAGCAGGTTTGATCTTTGAGAACCGCAATGTCTCATGCGAGCCAAGGCCAAGGAAGCCACCACGCACCAGCGATTCAGCGAAAAGCCCCAGAACGCGGTTCTGGAGGGTTTCATCGAAATAGATCAGCACATTGCGGCACGAGATCAGATGCATTTCGGAAAAAACCTGATCGGTCGCGAGGTCATGTTCGGAAAACAGCGTGCGCTGGCGCAGATGGCGGTGGAATGCTGCGCCGCGATAGGCTGCGGTGTAATAATCTGACAGCGTCGTCTTGCCGCCGGCCGCGCGATAATTCTCGCTGAACTTTGGCACGCGCCCGGTTTCATAGATCCCCGCCGAGGCTTTGCTGAGCGCGCGGCGGTTGATTTCGGTCGCATAGAACATGGTGCGATCCAGCAGGCCCTCTTCGGCAAAGAGAATGGCCAGAGAATATAGCTCCTCGCCATTGGCGCAGCCCGGCACCCAGACCTTCAGCGAGGGGAAAGTCTGCAGATGCGGGATCACCTTCTGGCGCAGGGCCAGGTAATAGCCCGGATCGCGGAACAGATCGCTGACCTGGACGGTCATGGCGTCAATCACGTCATGCAAAAGCTCCGGCTCGCGCAGCACCCGCGCCTGCATCGCCGAAATGCTGTCGCAGCCGAGACGGGTCCGCGCCACCTCCACCCGCCGCACCAGCGACGAGCGGGCGTAAGCGCTGAAATCATAGTGATAGCGCCGCCGGAGCGCCTCAAGAAACAGATCCGTTTCAATATCGCTGATCTTGTCGCTGACGGAAACCGGGGTCGTCATTTCGGCATCCAGACCCTTATCAGCGACAGAAGTTTGTCAACATCAAGCGGTTTGGCGAGGTAGTCATTCGCCCCGGCGGCGAGGCATTTGGCCTGATCATCGGCCATGGCTTTCGCCGTCAGCATGATGATCGGCAAGGTCCGCCATTTCGAAATGCGCCGGATCTCTTTGGTCGCGGTCAGCCCGTCCATCTCGGGCATCATCACATCCATCAGCACCAGATCGACCGGAGGCTCGGCGCCATCCGTCACCCGGCCCAGCATATCCAGCGCCTCGCGGCCATTGCGGGCGATGCGGATATCGACGCCATGCGGCTCCAGCACTCCGGTCAGGGCGTAGATATTGCGGACATCATCCTCGACCACGAGGATGCGGCGCCCGTCCAGTTCCGAATCGCGGTTCAGCGAGGCTGCCAGCATTTCGCGCTGACGCTGCGGCAGATCCGAGACCACCTGATGCAGGAACAGCGTCACCTCATCAATCAGCCGCTCTGGCGATTTTGCGCCTTTGACGATGATCGATTGCGAATGGCGGCGCAGGCGCTGCTCCTCGGCTTCGGAAAGCGCGCGTGCCGTATAGACGATCACCGGCGGGAAAGAGGCGGTCTCGTCCTGGCTGAGCTGTTCGAGAAGATCGAACCCCGTCCCGTCGGGCAGGTTCATATCCAGCACGATACAGTCGAAGGTCTTGTTGCGGCAGGCGGTCAGCGCGGCAGCTGTTGTCGCGGCACCGGTGACCTCGACCGCGTCCGAGCCGAGAAGCGCCTTGATCCCCGACAGCTGCGCCGGATCATCCTCGACCACCAGCAGGCGGCGGAGCCGGCTGTTGGCCTGGAATTCGATACTGTCGAGCGCCTCGATCAGGGATTCCCGCGCCACCGGCTTCATCAGGTAATTCACCGCGCCCTTCGCCATGGCATCACGGGTGTGATCTGCGGCTGAGACGACATGGACCGGAATATGCCGGGTCGCGGGCGCGCGCTTCAGGCGGTCCAGCACCGTCAGGCCGGAATGATCGGGCAGGCCCATATCGAGGATCACACCCACCGGCAGATAGGTCTGCGCAGCCCGGACCGCATCATCGGCGCTGCTGACCACAATCGCGCGGAAGCCGCGCTCATGCGCAAGATCAAGCAGGATGCGGGCAAAGGCCGGGTCGTCCTCGACGATCAGCAGGCTGCGGTCATCCTCGCCCAGCTCGCCGCGATCGTCATTCAGGTCGATGATCTGGCCCGGGCCGCGCAGTGGCATGGGCTGCGTTTCCGCGGCGCGCGGCGGGGCGGCGGGCTTCAGTCCGGGCCGAAGCTCTGCCGGCGGCAGTTCATCGATCTCTTTCAGGGTTTTCGGCAGCGAGAGCGAGAAGACACTTCCCTTGCCGGGCGCGCTTTCCAGCGTGATCTGCCCTTCCAGCAGATCGGCGAGATCGCGCGAGATCGCAAGGCCAAGACCGGTGCCCCCAAAGCGGCGCGAGATCGAGCCATCCGCCTGGCGGAACGCTTCGAACACGGCTTTGTGCTGTTCGGGATCAATGCCGATACCGGTATCCTTCACCCGGAAGCGCACGCCCTCGCCCTCGCGCGTCAGTGACAGCGTGACCGCGCCGTGATCGGTGAATTTCAGCGCATTTCCGACGAAATTGCGCAGAATCTGCTCGACCCGCGAGGGGTCGGTGATGATGCCGGGAATATCCCCGGAAATCTCGGTCTCGAGCTTCAGACCTTTTTCCGACGCCGCGAAGGTGAAGGCGCGCGCGATGCGCTGCACAATCTCGCGCGGATCGCTGGGTTCGGGCGAGATCGCCACCTTTCCGGCCTCGATCCGGGCCAGATCCAGGATGTCATTGATCAGCCGCAGAAGATCTTTGCCCGAGCTTTCCACCGTTTCGGCCCAGCGGACCTGTTCGCCCGTCAGATTGCCACCACGGTTTTCGCTGAGCAGCCGCGCCATGATCAAAAGCGCATTCAGCGGCGTGCGCAGCTCATGCGACATATTGGCGACGAATTCGGATTTGTAGCGGCTTTCGCGGGCCAGCTCCTCGGCCTGTTCAGCCAGCTTGCGCCCGGTCGCCGCCAGGGTGTCGCGCTGCTCTTCCATCTCGGCAGTCTGTTGCTCAAGCTGGGCGTTCTGTTCTTCCAGCGCCGCCTGCTGATCCCGCAGCAGCGCCTCGCTGCGCTTGAGCGCCTCGGTCTGTTCCTCAAGCTCGGCATTGGTGTCGGCCAGCCGCTCGGAATGGCTGCGCAATTCCTCGGATTGCTGGCGGGTCTCATCCAGCAGCTGCTGCACTTCCTCGCGGTACAAAGCCGAGCGCAACTCGACCCCGGCCTTGTCGCCGAGGCTTTCGATCAATTCCCGCTCCGCGTCGGTCGGCTCGCGGTCTAGGCCGATCTCGATCACCCCATTGACCACGCCATTCTCGCGGGTGGGCACGATCACCGAACAGGCGGCCCGGCCCCGCATCAGCCCCGACCCCCAGTCAAGCGCCGCCTCTCCCGGCGCCATCAGCACCACAGTTTCATTGCCCTGCAATGCCCGGCGCAGATGACCGGCCTGGCGACCAGGCTGCCCCTCATGCAGAGCCTCGGCCGTGTTGGCGGTTCCCCAGGAGGCGACCGGGATCAGGCTGTCCTGCTGCTTTTCCCACAGGACCGCCGCCCGCGCCCCAAGCGCCCCGGCAACCAGCCGCAGCGTGTTCTCGCCGATCTGCACCCGGCTCAGATCGCCCTCGAGCGCTTTCGCCAGCGCCATCTCGATGCTCTTGCGCCAGTCCTCGGCCGCGATGCGCAGGCGGTTTCGCACCATGAATGTCCCGGCCACGGCCAGGAATATCAGCGATGCCGAGGCAAGACTGCGGTTCGAAAGCGCGATTGCGACGTTGTTTTCGCGCTCATCCAGAACATAGCCGAGGATCAGCATCACTATGCCGACCACCGCGATCGTCGAGGGCAGCCAGAGGAACCGCAGCGAGAAGCTGACCGCCAGCGCCAGAAGATAGCCCAGCCAGACCGCATGGCCCAGCGGGATATTGAGATCGGCAATGAAGCTGATCAGCATAATCGCCACGATGACGACAAGGCCCGAAACATCGAGGTAGTCTTTGCTGTCAGTCTTCATCCTGGTCTCCCCCAGCAACCTGATCCGGCAGCGCCATAGTTACATGACTATTCCTTAGCGGGTTCATAATAACAGACGATCACGCTATGGGAGTAAGCCGAAATGCCTTGAAAAGCCAGCCCGGGACGCAAGGATACTGATGGCCTGTTGGATTTGGCGGCTGCGCATTGCGTTCGCCATGAAAGCGCAGGGGGCCTCATCATGTGCTTGTTCCGCGACGGCAATGAGCGCTGAATGCTGTTCTTCGTCAGGATGATATGGGCAGCACCCGTGAGAGGGAAGGCCCGGTTCGGAGGTGACGTGACCCGGGCGGGATGACGCAAAAGACGGTCTCGCCGGAGGCCTGGCCTGAACCGGCAATCGGGGTCTCAGCCTTGCGATTTCCGGCCCGGACAGGACTGCCCGGGCCGCAAGGTATGCCGCGCTCAGAGCAGGGCTTTGCTTTTGGTCTCGGGGGCCCACAGGATGGACATCACCAGCCCCAGAAGCGGAAGGCCCGCCATGATCAGCAGCGCCGCCGATGCGCCGAGGGTCTCAAGCGCATAGGGCAGGAGATAGACCGCCGCTGCCGCCGAGATCCGAGAGAAAGCCGCCGAGAACCCAACCCCGGTCGAGCGCAGATTTGTGTCGAAAATCTCGGCGGGATAGACATACTGGATGTTATTGGCCGCAGGCGCGACAAACATATAGACCGCGAAAAGGCCGACAATCACCCAGATCGGCGCCTGCGGGAAGAGACCGATCGCCAGCAGCGTCACGAACATTCCCGCGAAGGTTGAAATGACAAAATGGCGGCGGCTGAGCCAGGCGATCAGGAAAAGGCCGAAAACCGCCCCGAGGATCTGCACAAGGTTCAGCCAGATATCGACCGTGGTCTGATCCTCGATCCCGAGCGCGTCGAATACCGGCCCGATAAAGGTGAAAATCGCGAAGAACGGCCCCACCTGGCAGAACCAGAACAGGCCGGAATAGAGATGCTGGCGGACATTCGGCACTTTCAGCAATTCACGCGCCGAGGGCTGGTTGAGCTTCAGCTCCACATCGGGGATCGCAAAGCCCTTGCCGAAATGGCGTTCGACCACGGCCTGCGCCTCGGCGTCACGGCCGCGGGCCTTCAGCCACATCGGCGTTTCCGGCAGGCCTATGCGCAGCAAAAACACCAGAAGGGCCGGAATCGCGCTGGTTGCCAGCAAGAGCCGCCAGTTGTCGCCGGAATAGATCAGGTTGCCATAGACAAAGGCGATGGTGAACCCGACCTGCCAGCCCACGGCAAAGCTGCCCAGGAGCACGCCCCGCCCTTTGCGGCGCGAGAATTCGGCAAGAACCGAGGTGCCGACCGCATATTCCACCCCGACCGCCAGACCAAGCGCAAGGCGCAAGAGCACCAGCTGCCAGACCTCCTGCACGAAAAGCTGCAAGAGCGAGAGCAGGACGAAAGCCAGCAGATTCCAGGAAAATACCGGCCTGCGGCCAAAGCGGTCGGCCAGGTTGCCAAAGAACAGCCCGCCGATAAAGACGCCGATCAGGGCGCTGGCCGCGATCAGCCCCTGACCCAGGGCGGAAAGCTCCATCTCCTGTTTCGCAAGTGCCAGGGCCGGTCCGACAATCCCCAGCACATAGCCGTCAAGCGCGGCGCCCCCAAGAACCGCCGCCGCCGCAAGAATATGGACGGGCCGCATGGGCGCCTCATCCAGCCGTATCAGGCCAGGCCCGCCCGTTTCAGTTTGAGAAGCCATGTTCCCCCCAGAGAATTGATTGCCTTGCTGCCTCTCCCGTGGACTGTCTGCCGCCTGTGTCCGTGACGGAGCGTCGGGTACATGGGCCGGTGTCCTGCCTCAGCCAGGCCACAGGTATGGGTTCCTCCTTTTTTGGGCATCACAGAGGGACTGACCGATCAAAATGCGACCACCTGCAACAGCGGACGCCATTTTCGGCGCTTGTTCTGCAGCCGCTCGGGTCAGTGCATATCTGCCTGGCCCAAAAGGCGCGTGCAGGGCTTGCGGATCAGCGATTGGGGGGCTTCCGGCCGTCACATCGCGATCAGGTGCCCGCTATGCCGCAGCCTTCCATTTCGTCGGGCTGACGTAAAGCACGCTGTCATCGACGCTGACCATCACGTCGCCATCCTGGATATTGACCTGCAGCTTCATCGAGCGATTTGCCTCCTTCGCCAGCCCGGCCGTGTCTTCCTGTGTCAGGTTGATCACCTGGAGATTGTCGAAGCGCGCGGAGCTGCCCTTGATTTTATCCCACCAGATCTCGGCCTGCCTGCCGCCATAGGCGTAGACGGTGACCTTTTTGGACTTGCTGCAGGACTGGCGAATGACCTTCTCGCTGGGCAGGCCCAGTGCGACCCATAGTTCAAGATCGCCGCTCAGGCTTTTCTGCCAGATGTCCGGTTCGTCATCCGTTGAGAGGCCCCTGGTCATCTCCAGCTCGGCTTCGGCATTGAGAGCGAAGGCAAGAAGTCGCACCATCAGCCGCTCATCCGTCTCGGAAGGGTGTTTGGCAACGGTCAGCTTGTGGGTTTCGTAATAGTGGCGATCCATATCGGCCACGGACAGCTCGACTTTGTAGATGGTGGCATTCTGCGCCATGACCGGACCCCGGATATGTAAGATGAGGGTGCATAGTGCCTTTGGAGCCGCTGGGTAAGCGCGAAAACCTTCGGGGCAACGCCCCGCCGCGTATTTCTGGTTCCGGTTGCCTGGAATTGCGTTGATCAGGGACCGAGTGCCCGCCCTGTGACCGGTCTGACCCTGGCGCAGGCCGCTGTGCCGCAGTCAGGCACAGAAATGGGCTTATCTTCAGACTATGGGAATACGCCCGGCCGCCAAAGCACTTCCGGGTCGAAACCTGTGCGACCCGGTTCCGGCCGGGAACATCCTACAGAAAGACCCGCTGCTGATCCTCCGCCCCGAGCAGCCTCCAGGAACCGGCCGCCAGATCATCCGGCAGGCGCAGCTGCCCCAGGCTCTCACGATGCAGCGCCTCGACATGATTGCCGCAGGCCGCGAACATGCGGCGCACCTGATGGTATCGCCCCTCCGTGATCGTCAGCAGGGCTTCGGTCGGCGACAGGATTTCCAGAACCGCGGGATCAAGCGGTTTTGTCTCACCTTTCAGCATCAGGTCACCGGAGGCAAACAGCGCTGCCTCGTCGCCGTTCAGCGGGCGGGCGAGGGTGGCGCGATAGGTCTTGCTGACCTTGCGTCGCGGGCTGATGATCCGGTGCAGAAGATCGCCATCGTCGGTCAGGAGCAGGAGACCCGAGGTCTCTTTGTCAAGCCGGCCGACCGTCGAGAGGATCGGATCACGCTGCCGCCAGCGCTGCGGCAGCAGGCCGTAGACCAGGGGTCCCGCTTCGCTGTGCGAACAGGTCACGCCGGCGGGCTTGTTCATAAGGATCACCATCCCTGCCACGGGATCAAGCGGCGCGTCATCGACACTCAGGCGTGCCGGCAGATCCGCGTCAACCGTGATACGGCTTGTGACATCGACGGGTTTTGCCCCATCCAGTGTGATCCGCCCGGCGCGCGCCAGCCGGCCGATCTCGCTGCGCGATCCATAGCCCATAGAGGAGAGCAATTTGTCGATCCGGGCGGTTACGGCTTTCGGCATCGTGTCGGTCTCCGTTCTGATCGGATGGCGGGGGGCTGCGGGCTCTTACGCCGGAACATTCCCCATGACTTCAGGCTGACGCCATTTTTGTGCAAGGCCGCGTGGATCCGTCTGAACACATAGTTGCCGCAGGCCATTTCACGTTCATGCTGCGGCACCCAGTATTTTACCCGACAGGGGATGCCAAGTGGCGCGAACGTTGCGACCGGGACGTCATGCGGATTGCCTGTGGCGATGGTTTCCGCCCCCGCCAGTGCCTGTGTGATCTGCGCCTTCGCCACCGCAACCGAAAGCGCGAGCTGCCGCAAGGCGTTTGGGGGAGCGCATCGCCTCACGTGATCCAGAGCGTCAGATATCCGAAGTCCAGATCCGCATCGGGTCGCAGGGGCTCTCGAACCAAGGGTGTTCACCTGCTCCGCATGTACCGCTTCACTGCTCTCGGCAGTGCCGGGATCCAGCGCCTGGCCTGAATGTAAGGGGGAAAGGTGCAACTCCGGCCAACAGCCGGTTTTCGCAACAATGCCCCGAATGCGTGAAATACATTCCTGGCCGGACCTGGCCTTTCACTCTGCGTAAGCCCACGATCCCGCATGGGATAGTGATCACGATGCCGACAGACTGGCCGGTCGTGACATTGCCCCGAGACGCCTGAGAGGGCACAAGGCAGGGTCACCCTTTCGCAGGCAAAACCGGCAGATGAGAGACTAAGATTATGCATAACCTCTGGGCCTTCGCGGTCGATACACCCTGGGTCGAAACCCTATTCTGGCTCAGTGCGCTGATCCTTGCCGCACTTCTGGTGAACATCGTTACCAAGGCGGTGCTGGTGAAACTTCTTCACCGCCTGATCGAAGGGGTCCAGTATATTCAGGGACCCGAGGTTGTACGGTCCGGGGTGATCGCAAGGATCGCCAATGCCGCGCCTGCCCTGGTGATTTCTGCAGGCATCATGCAGGTACCGGGTTTGCCCTTTGCCATCGCCACAATCATCCGAAACGTCGCGAACGCGTTCAATATCCTGGTTTTTGCGATGGCCATCTCGGCGGCGCTCGGGCTGTTCCACACCATCTGGAACCGGCGTTCTGCGGGCAATGGCAGATCCATCAAGGGCTATGTTCAGGTTGCGACAATTCTCGTCTATGGCATTGCGGCGATCCTGATGGTTGCGGCGGTCATCGACCGCTCGCCCCTGATCCTTCTCTCCGGACTTGGGGCGCTGACCGCCGTTCTCATCCTCGTCTTTCAGGATACGCTGCTGTCGCTGGTCGCATCGGTTCAGATCAGCTCCACCGACATGGTCAAGGTTGGTGACTGGGTGGAAATGCCGGCCCAGAATGCCGATGGCGATGTGATCGAGATCGCGCTCCATACGGTAAAGGTCCAGAACTGGGATAAGACGATCACGACGGTTCCGATCCGGAATCTCGTAACCCAGCCCTTTAAGAACTGGCGCGGAATGCAGGAGACCGGCGGGCGCAGGATCAAGCGCTCACTTAACATTGACCAGAATACCATCCGCTATCTTTCGGATGACGAGTTGCTTCGACTGCAGCAGATGAAGCCCATCAGAAGCTATATCGAGCGCAAGACCCGTGAACTGTCGGACTGGAACGCGGTCCTTGAGCCCGATGAGGTCAGCTCGAACCGCCGCCGCCTGACCAATATCGGCACCTTCCGCGCCTATGTGGAGAGTTATCTCAAGGCGCATTCGCAGCTTCGTCAGGACATGACGATGATCGTGCGTCAGCTTCCCCCCGAGGCTGAGGGGCTGCCGATCGAGATCTATTGCTTTACGAACACCATCGCCTGGGTGGCCTATGAGGGCATACAGTCGGATATTTTCGACCACCTTTACGGCGTCCTGCCAGAGTTCGGTCTCTCTGTGTTTCAGTCACCTTCGGGGAGTGATTTCAGAAGATTGCCAGGTCGTGACGGTGCCTGAACGCGCACCCGCTGAGTACCAGGCCTGTGTGTTTTCCGCCTGGATCTCTGCGCCGCCGCCGGGGCAGCAGCATTTCCCGTGCCGGGCGGGGCGAATGGCCGGGTGAGGCCGGGCCCCTTCAAGCCATCGGGGGGGGTCAACTGCCTGTCGCAACCTCGCAAAAATGCACCGTGCCGCGCGTCAGGGTCAGGCTGGCACCGCGCGGATGAGGATCGGTGACCAGATGGTTGATCTCCTCAAGACGACAGATCGAGACCCGGCTTTCGGCGCCGATCTTTCCGGAATCGCAGAGCAGAATATTCGACTGGGCGCGACGCATCATCGCCCGGGCGACCTCGGCCTCATGCAATTCGTAATCAGTGACGCCGCGGTCGGCATGCAGACCCACCGGCGAGATGACAGCGAAATCTGCGAGGAAGCGGTCGATCTGCGACAAGGTCATCTCGCCATAGGTCGCTGGCACATCGCGATGCGGCCGCCCCCCAAGCAGAAGGATGTCGCATTCACGCCCCGCAGACATGATGCGGGCGATCTCAAAGGAATTGGTGATCACGCGGATATTGCCCCGCGCCGCCAGTTCGCGCGCGAAAGCGATGGTGGTGGTGCCGGTGTCAATGAAAAGCGTCGATCCCTCGGGGACCAGGGTCAGGGCCTTGCGCCCGATGGCGGTTTTCTGGGCCACATTCTCGGCGCGGCGCATTTCATAGGCCGGCTCGGGTTCGATCCCGGATCGCGCGAGGGTCGCGCCGCCATGGACGCGGTTCAGAAGCCCGCTCTCCTCCATTTCCAGAAGATCGCGCCGGATCGTCTCGCGCGAGACATCGAATTGTGTCGCAAGCTCGCCGGTTGAAACCTTCTGCCGGGCGGTCAGCTGACCGAGGATCTGCGCCTGCCGCTCATGCGACCACATGTGTCACCTCATTGTTCACCGGCTTTAAAGCCACAGAAATTCCACAAAAACCCAAAACCATGTGGCAATCCACCCTCAAATACGGCGGTTTCGGCCCGTTCAGCAGTCAATCCGCCGCTTAGCTGCCCGCGATTTGCCCTATGCCGCAATTGAATCCACAATTTTTTGCATCTGACAAACTAATTTTGTTGCGCGTTTGTGCGAATCGCTACTAGTTTGACGAAGAAATGCCTCGCAGGTGCAACAAATGCCACGAGATTCCAAATCAGACCCCGGTGATGAACTGCGTTTCCTGACGCAGGCGGCTGAGGCTGCGAAAGAGATTACCCTGTCCTGGTTCCGCCGCCCGATTGAGGTAGAGGACAAGGAGGACAAATCGCCGGTCACCATCGCTGACCGCGCGACCGAGGCCATGCTGCGCCGCATGATCGCGGAGAAATTCCCCGAAGACGGGATATTCGGTGAGGAAGAAGCACCGAGCAATCTCGACAGCCGCCGCATCTGGGTGGTCGATCCGATTGACGGCACCAAAAGTTTCGTGACCGGGCATCCGCTTTATGGCGGCCTGATCGCACTTCTGGAAGACGGCGTGCCGGTGCTGGGGCAGATCGACATGCCCGCGCTTGGCGAGCGCTGGCAGGGGAGCACGGGCGGGCCGAGCACATTTAATGGTGCACCCTGCCAGACCCGCAGCTGCAAGGCACTTGTCGATGCCTGGATCTATACGACCAATCCATTCGCCTTTCCTGGCCGCTCGAAAGCAGCCTTTGACGCGGTCAGCTCCAGGGGCCGGCTGACCCGATATGGCGGCGATTGCTACAATTACGGGCTGCTGGCTTCGGGGCATTGCGATCTCGTCATCGAAACCGGGCTGCAGCCTTTCGATTACCTGCCGCTTGTCGCGGTGGTCGAAGGCGCAGGGGGCGTGATCACCGACTGGGATGGCCGCCCGCTCACGCTGCAATCTGCCGGTGATGTCGTCGCCTCGGCCACGCCGGAGTTGCATGCCGAAGTGTTGCACCATCTGTCGGGCCAGGCGCCGGAGCCCCCTGGCTGATACAGAAATACCCCGCACGCATGGGGCCAAATCATCATGCGGCGACAAATAACCAAAGCCCGGAAAAGCCAGAAATCGGTACCGGGCATCCAACATGGAGAGAGAAATGATCAGCAGACGGAAGTTTATGAACTATTCAGCGGGATTTGGCGCGCTTGCCGCCATGCCGCAGATCAATACGAATTTCCTGTTTGGCCCGGCCATGGCCCAGACGACGAAACCCATCACCTTCCTCTCGGCCGAAAACATCACCGGCAACTGGGATCCGACCGCGCATACGACGCTGTCGCAGACCAATATCGAAGGCTTTGTGATGGGCTATCTGACCCGCGCGCCGATGACGCCGGAAAAGCCCGATGAAGTGGTTTATGAACTCGCGACCGAGATCAGGGAAATCGACGCCCATACGCTGGAGATCAAACTCCGCGAAGGCGTGACCTTCCATGACGGCAAGCCCTTCACCGCGAAAGACGTGAAGGCGACGCTGGAATATGGTTCGGGGCTGGACCGTCCGAAGCAGGTCTATCCGGGTGCGACCGATACGTTCGAAGTCACCACGCCGGATGATTTCACCGTCGTCATCGACACGTCGAAAGGCGGCTACGGCGCGTCTTTGTTCATCTTCCTCGCCTCCTACCTGCCGATCCTTGCGGCGGATGACGTGGCGGGTGGCCCCTCGGGCCCGCTTTCGCAGCGTCTGAACGGCACCGGCCCGTTCAAATTCGTCGAACAGCGCGGCAATGACACCGTGATGGAGGCCTTCCCGGGCTATTTCAAAGGCGCGCCGACCGTGCCGGGCGTCAATTTCTCGTTTGTCGGTGACGGCACCACGCGGATGCTGTCGCTGATGTCCGGCCAGGCCGATATCATCGAACGGCTGGAGCCCGAACAGGCCGAAACGCTGGAGGCCGAGGACGGCATCGTCATCAAGCGCCAGGTCTCGGTCGAAAACAAATATCTCTGGTTCCGCTGCTCGAAAGCGCCCTTCGACAATCCGCTGGTGCGCAAAGCCGCCTGCCACGCCATCGACCGTGAGCTGATCCTGGAAGTGATGGGCTCGGCCGGTCACGCCTCGGCGAACTTTGTCTCGCCGATCAAATTCGGCTATATCGACCTTGAGAATTACCCGGAATACAACCCCGAGGAATGCCAGCGCCTGCTGGCCGAGGCCGGCTATCCGAATGGCGAGGGCCTGCCGGAGCTGGAATATATCACCTCGACCGGCTTCTACCCGAAAACCAAGGAATATGGCGAGGTCATCACCGCGCTGATGCAGGAACAGGGCTTCAAGGTCACGCTCAATGTGATGGAAGTCGCGGCCTGGAACGAGCGTCTCTATGACCGTCCGGGCGGTGGCCCGGGCCATATGGTCGATTGCGGCTGGTCCACGGGTTCGCCAGAGCCGGATCTGGTTCTGCGCTCGCATTTCCATTCCTCGTCGAAACGGATCTGCGGCATCGAAGATGCCGAGATTGACGCGGCGCTGGATGAGGAACGCAATTCGCCTTCCCTCGAAGCGCGCAAGACCTCGCTTCAGACCAATCTGATGCCGATGCTGGCCGACAAGGTTCCGGCGCTGTCCCTGTTCACCTCGGTGCTGATGCACGGGATGCGCGAGAACCTCTCGGGGCTGATCATGTATCCCGACGGGCAGATTGACGCCTCCCAAGGCACCTTCGGCTGACAAAGCCTCTGGCAGAGGGCGCCCGCGCTCTCTGCCAGCCCATCCAGCAACACTTTCTGCCAGAACGTCCGGGGTTTGAATGTTCATCCTTAGGTTCCTTGTGCGCCGCCTTTTGCAGGGCGTCGTGATTGTCTTTCTCGTATCGGCGCTGATCTTCACGCTTTTGCGCGTGGTGCCCGGCGATCCGGTGCGCCTGATGGCGGGCGGCATGGCCCCCGAGGCGCTGATCGAGGAGATCGCGACCGAGATGGGCCTGCGCGACCCGATCCCGGTGCAATTCACGCGCTATATCACCAAGGTGTTCCAGGGAGATTTCGGGCAGAGCTTCGTCCGTCCCGCCTCGGGTGCGGCGGTGGGGGGCGCGAGTTTCGACGACTCGACGCGGGGAGAAAGGGCAAGGGTGCTGGACCTGATCGCGCAGACCGCGCCAATGACGATCCAGCTCGCGCTGCTTGCAATGGTTTTCGCGCTGATCATCGCGCTGCCGATTGGCGTGGCAGGCGGGCTTTACCCGGGCAGATGGCCTGACCGGATGGCGCTTTACCTTTCATCGCTATTCGTCAGCCTGCCGAATTTCTGGCTCGGCATCGTTCTGGCGCTGGTGGTCTCGGTGAAATGGCAGCTGGTGCCCTCGATCGGCTATCACAACTTCGCCTATACGATCCTGCCGGCCTTCGTGCTGGCCATCGAGATCGCGCCCTTCCTGATCCGCACGCTGACGGTCTCGGTCGCGGGCGTGATGGCGCAGAACTTCATCGACATCGCCCGGGTCCGGGGGCTGTCGCGCAACCAGATCGTGTTCCGCCACGCGCTGAAAAACGCTGCGGTGCCGCTTCTGAATCTGCTCGGCGTGCAGTTTTCGATGCTTTTGGGCGGTGTTCTGGTGATCGAGTTCATCTTTGATTACCCCGGCCTTGGCCTTCTGACGATCAACGCGGTGATGCAGCGTGACTTCCCGCTGATCCAGGGCATCGCCATCATCACCGCTGCCGCCTTCGTCCTGATCAATATCGTGGTCGACCTTGCTGCGACCGCCATCGACCCGAGGCTGGATTACTGATGAGCGTCACAACACTTGACCCCGCCGCCCGCGTCGCCGCCGCTCAGACCGTATCCTCGCGGATCTGGCGCGAGGCCTTCGCCTCGATCGAGTTCCGCATCGGGCTGATCGTCTTCGTCCTTCTGGTGCTGGCCGCCGCCCTTTACCCCGAACTCAGCGGGCTGGACCCGACGAAGCTCTCGGTCCGCGAGAAGCTGATCCCGCCCTTGTTCCTTGGGGAAGGCTGGACATGGAAACACCCGCTCGGCACCGATCAGCTGGGGCGCGATATGCTGTCGCGCGCGCTGACGGGGCTGCGCTATTCGCTGCTGATCGGGGTTGCGACCACGGTGCTGATGCTGATCGTCGGCGCGCTGATCGGGCTCTTTGCCGGCTATTATGGTGGCCGGGTGGATATGGTGCTTATGCGGCTGACCGATGCGCAGCTCGCGATCCCGATGATCATTCTGGCAATCACCATTCTGGGTGTATCGCGACCAACCATTCCCTCGATCATCCTTGTCCTCGGGCTGGCGGGCTGGCCGGTCTATGCGCGGGTGATGCGCTCGACCGTGATGGCAGAAGCGAAAAAGGAATATGTGCGCGGCGCCATGGTGCTGGGCGCGACAAACCTTCGGATCATGTTTCTTCTCATCCTGCCGCTTCTCCTGCCGCCGATGGCCTTTGTCGCGGTGCTGGATATCGCGCGGATGATGATCTTTGAATCTGTGCTGGGCTTTATCGGCCTTGGGGTGCAGCCACCGACGCCGACCTTTGGCAATATCATCTCGGACGGGCGTAAATACATCATGAACGCCTGGTGGATCGCCACCATGCCCGGCGTTTTCCTTGTGATCACGCTGACCAGTATCAACCTGATGGGCGCCGCATTGGAGCGTGCCCGCAACAAGATCTACGGGGGCGCATGAAGATGGAAGAGGCGATGAAATCTGCGCCGGTCCTTCAGGTCTCGAACCTGACCGTCGCCGCCGGAGCGCGCGAGATCCTCTCGGCGATCTCCTTTGACATCCACCCACGCGAGATCCTGTCGGTCATCGGCGAAAGCGGGTCGGGCAAAACCGTACTGGCCCGCGCGATTGCAAGCTGGCTCTCGGACCCTTTGCGCATCACCGGCGGAGAGATCCGCTTTCGCGGCCAGGATCTGGTGAAGAACCCCGGTCTTGCGCGCAAACTGGCGGGCCGTGAGATCGCCTATGTCGGCGGCAACCCGGCAGGCGCGCTCGACCCGACGATGACGGTCGGCGCGCAGCTGGTCGAGAAACTCCGCGCCGTGCGCCCGGATATTTCAGCCACAGAGGCGAAGAAAAAGGCGATCCAGCTGCTGAATGCGGTGCGGATTCCGTCTGCCCATAAGCGGTTCGAAGAATACCCGTTCCAGTATTCCGGCGGCATGATGCAGCGCGCGATGATCGTCGATGCACTGATCTCGGACCCGGCTTTGCTGATCGCCGATAATATCACCCAGCCGCTTGATGTGACGGTGGCGGCGCAGATCCTGAAACTGATGCGCGACCTGAATGCGCAATTCTCGACGGCCGTGCTGTTCATCTGCTCGTCGCTGCCGGTGGCCTGCGATGCCTCTGACCGGGTGATGGTGCTCAATGCCGGACGCGTGGCCGAGATGCAGCCGCCCCGCGCGCTGATCGAAGACCCGAAAAGCGCCTATACCGCCAAACTGATCCAGGAACTGCCGAAGCTCTGGGATGAGACCACCCGCGCGCCGGGCGAGGAACGCGATGCTCCGGTGCCGGTGCTCTCGATCCGCGATGTCGCGAAAGCCTATAAGATCCGGCGGCGCGGCGAGGCCGGGCTTTCTGTGGTTCAGGCCGTGCGGAATGTGTCTTTCGATGTCTTCCAGGGCGACAATTTCGGGGTCGTGGGCGAATCCGGTTGCGGTAAATCCTCACTGATGCGGCTTTTGACCGGGCTGGAACGCCCCGATCACGGCCAGATCATCTTTGACGGCGAAGATGTCGGCACGGCCAGCGCCGCGACGCTGCGCGGGATGCGCAAGAAATTCCAGCTGGTGCTGCAGGACCCCTACGGATCGCTGCCGCCGCAATGGCCGATCGGCAAGATCCTGGAAGAGCCGCTGAAAATCCACGGCATCGGGTCGGCTGCGGAACGGCGCGACCGGGCGCGGGCGGTGATGAACGAGGTCGGGCTGCCCGACAGCTATTACAACCACCTGACCGGCGGGCTGTCGGCGGGCCAGCGCCAGCGTCTCAATGTGGCGCGTGCGATGATCCTGGAGCCGAAGCTTCTGATCATGGACGAGACGCTTTCGGCGCTGGATCAGACCGAACAGGGCAAGCTGCTCGATCTGTTTGAACGCCTCCAGGCGCTGCACGGTTTCACCTATATCTTCATCTCGCATGACCTGACGATGGTGCGCCGCGTCTGTTCACGGATCGCGGTGATGTATCTGGGCGAAGTGGTCGAGGTGGCGCCGAATGAGCGGCTGTTCTTTGACCCCGGCCACCCCTATAGCCGCGCGCTGCTCTCTGCCGCGCCGACGCTGGAGACACGGCGCTACCGTCCCGAGGATTGCCTCCTGGAGGGCGAGCCCCCTTCACCCATCGACCTGCCGCCCGGCTGTGCCTTTGCCAGCCGCTGCCCGCATGCCTTTGACCGCTGCCGCGTGGAAAACCCGGTCCTGCGCGACAGGGGCGGGCGGGCGCTTGCGGCGTGCTTCCTTAACGACGAGACCCCGGCCGTATCGGAGAAGACCTATGCCTGACACCACAGTTCCAAGCAAAATCGACGCAGGTCTTCTGAACCGGCTGATGGACAAGATCTCGGAATTCGGTGCAACGCCGATGGGCGGCGTCGACCGCCCGGCGCTGACCGATGCTCATGCGGCAGCGCGCAACTGGTTCAAAACCGAAATGGCCGCGCGCGGCTATACGGTAAAGGTCGATGCCATCGGCAATCTCTTCGGCCAGATCGACCTTGCCGGCGAAGGCGCGCCGCTGGTGATGATCGGCTCGCATATCGACAGCCAGCCGCTCGGCGGGCGGTTCGATGGCGCTTACGGCGTGATGGCGGCGCTGGCGGCAATCGAAAGCTACCGGGCCTGGTGCGCCGAGACCGGCACCACGCCGCAATGCAATTTCTGCGTCGCCGACTGGATGAATGAGGAAGGCGCGCGCTTCACGCCAAGCCTGCTGGGATCTTCGGTCTTCTCGGGCGAATATACTCTCGATTTTGCGCTGGCACGCCAGGACCGCGATGGCAAATCAGTGGCCGATGAGCTGAAACGCGTGGGCTATGCGGGCACCGATACCGCGCCCGAACCGGTCGCCTATCTCGAAGTTCATATCGAAGGCGATGCCGAGCTGGAAAAGGCCGGCAAACATATCGCCCCCTTCGCCCGCCACTGGGGCGCGCTGAAGGTGAAGATCGAGGTGACCGGCGAACAGGCCCATACCGGCCCGACCAAAATGGAAGACCGCAAGGACGCGCTGCTGGGTGCGGCCTATATCATGGCGGAACTGAAACACCTCGCCAATACCGCGCCGGATACACTTTACAGCTCCTGCGCGCGGCTCGATATTTCGCCCAATTCCGCCAATATCATTCCGGAAAAAGTGAATATGTTCTGCGAATTGCGCTCGCCGGAACAGGCGATGCTCGATTGGTCGGAAGCCGGGCTGAAAGCCGCCCTGCCGGAACTGATGGCGAAAGCAGGCGTGGCAGGCGAGATCGTCTCGATTGACCGCCGCCCGGCGGGGCGGTTCGACAAACGGCTGGTGAAGCTGGTCGAAATGGGCGCCGACGAGAACAGCTACGGGCGGATCGAACTTGATACGGTCGGCGGCCATGACGCCGTGACGATCCAGCGCCGGATTCCGTCGATTGTCTTCGTGGTGCCCTCGGTCGATGGCGTGATCCACCGTTACAATGAATATACCAGCCCGGAAGATCTGGCGAAGGGCGGTGATGTTCTTGTCGGGATGATCCGCCGGATCGACGCCGCCAGGGGTGATCTCGACCTCGCTGTGACCATCAATTCCTGAGGGGGACGCATGAGTCAGATTGTCACGGATGCCGATGTCGCGCGGGTGATTGCCGCCGCGCCGGGGCTGGACGGCGCACAGGCGCGGCCTGGCCCGGCGGCGCTGGCTTCGCCCTCCTGTCGGGGGCTGGAAAGCGCGGCGGTTTTCGTCGATCTGCCTGATGGCGAAAGCCGGTTTCTGAAGATCATCCATCCCGAGATCCGGGATTTCCTCGACCTGCCGACCGGTTTCGCGGCGGCAAAGACGGCCGGCGAGGCCGGGGTCGCGCCCCGGGTTCTCTGGTCCGATCCGGAAGCCGGGGCGATCCTCTTCGCGGCGGCAGGTCCGGGCTGGCGCGAGGCGCGACTGGCCGACTGCCTTGACGCGGATTTTCGCAGGAACACCCTGCAGGCGCTGCGGCGGCTGCATGAAGCCCCGGCCAAAGGGGCGCGGTTCGAGCCTTTCGCACGGCTTGAGGCGCTGATCTCCGAGGCAGGTCGCCTGGGCGTTTCCCTGCCTGCGGATCTTGGCTGGATCCTGTCGCTGCTGAATGCCGCTCGCCCGATGCTGGAGGCCGCGCCGCTGGCGCTGTGCCGCAATGAAAGCTCGGTCTCCAACCTGATGATCGGGCCGGATCAGGCCGCGCTGCTGGTCGATTTCGACCGGGCAGGCCTCAATGACCCTATGTATGATCTGGGCGCGGTGCTGGCCGAGATGCATGAATTCGAGCGGGATATGCAGGCGACATTCCGCAGCTATGGCGGCGATGAGGCGGGGTTTGCCCGGGCGCGGCTCTGGTCGGTGGTGGATGACATGATCCAGGCCATCTTCTGCCGGATCCTCGGCCATGTCTCGGTGCGCAAATCGCTGGAATGGCTGAAATTTGGCGAATGGCGACTGATGCGGGCGCGGCTGGTGCTGCATCACCCCGGTTTCGAGGAAAAAATCCGGATCGCGGAGGGTCGGGCATGATGAAAGCAGTGGGGAGCGCCGCGAGCCAGGCCGAGCGCGATATCGAAGCGGCAATGCAGGATGCGCGGGCGCTGTTCGGGGAAGGCGCCCGCTATGCGCCGGTCTCGGGCGGGATCTCGAATTCCAACTGGCGGGTACAATCGGCCTGCGCCAGCCGTGACTGGTTCGTGAAAATCCCCGGCAACGGCACCGAGATGTTCATCGACCGTGTCGCGGCGATGGATGCCTCGCGCAAGGCCGCAGCCGCCGGGCTTGGCCCGAAGATCTACGAGGATCTCGCGCATCAGGGCGTGGAGATCAATGATTTCATCCCCGACCGCCGCCCCTCGACCCATGCCGATTTCGGCAATCCCGCCAATCGCGCGGCGGCGATTGCGGCCTATCGTCAGATGCATGCTTTGCCCGCGCTTGGGCTGACAAAGACCGTTTTCGACATGATCGACGAGCATCATGTGCAGATGGCAGAGCTTGGCTCGCCCGTGCCGCGCCATGCCGAATGGATTGCGCTGAACACAAAGATGGCGCGCGATGCGATGCAGGCCTCGGGCCTTGATCTGGTGCCCTCGTTCAACGATCCGATGCCCGGCAATTTCATGATCGGTGCGGATGGCTCGATCATGCTGATCGATTATGAATATGCTTCAATGAACGACCGTTGCTATGATCTGGGCATCTGGTTCGGCGAGATGTTCTACACGCCCGAAATCGAGGCCGAACTGATCGAGGAATATTTCGGCCGGGTAACGCCCGAGATCGTGGCGCGGGTCACCGTTCACAAGGCGCTGGCCGATGTGAAATGGGCAGCCTGGTCGATGGTGCAGCTGAAGGTCTCGGCGCTGGATTTCGATTTCTACAAATATGGGGTGTGGAAGCTGATGCGCTTTCAGCAGATCACCAGCAATCCGGCCTGGAAAGAACAGTTGCGCAGGCTGTAATCGCCTGCGTCACATCCCGGACATGGCCTCTCAAACCGGGGCAACGAAGAGCAGGGCGCCCTGCTGGCCGTTGGCCGGGGTCGTTCCCCGGTCAGCCAGCCGGAGCTCATAAAATTCATTTTCGCTGAGGCGAGAAACCAGGCGGCAATGATGTTCGCGGGGCTGTCGTACAACGCCCTCAGGGTGCCTGATCTGGTCGGTGTTGTTGCAGAAGTCAGCTCCAGCCCGGATCCCCGGTTCGGCTCCGTGTGGTCAGGCTTCGGGCATGAGCAAGCCCGCGCCCGTCATCTGTCGCATGACGAACCGGAAGTGCTGCAATGATGCGCTGAAGCAGTGCGGATCTCTGCTGATCTGGCTGGTTAAGGACTGACATGGCGCGCTCAGGACCGGCAGCCATGGCCGCCCTGTGGTGTTCAGCGGTGAGGAAGATCAGACAACAGTCCGGGAGGCTGTTTCCCCGACGAACGCCCCCAGGTTCTGCCTGGAAGCGCTGGTCCGGATATCACGCCCGAAGGCGGTTCAAGACCAGGAGGGGCTGCCTCAAGGCGTTTGGCGCAACGCAACGCCTTACGTGATCCAGACCGCCAGACAGCCGAAGTCCAGATCTGCATCTGGTCGCAGGGTCTCTCGGACCAAAGGTGTTCACCTGCGCCGTATGAACCGCTTCAATGCTCCCGGCACTGCCGGAATCCAACGCCCGGCCTGAATATAAGAGGGAAAGGGGCACTTCCGGCCAGCCGCCGGTTTTCGCAAAAATCCCGCTTTGGCACTGGTAAAGAACCCAGGTGACTATGCAGGGGGGATGCGCTAAATTGTCGCATTGACCTGTCGGCGAGAGACTCTGATGGCCTCCGTAGAAAGCAGTGCATCGTCCAGATGGTTCAAACGCGTCCCGGCTCTTCCTCCGCATTCGCTCGTCATCGGTCTCGCGGTGTTTACCGCATGTTCATTGGGCATCCTTACAAGACCGGTCGGGTATCTTGCGATGATTTGGCCCGCAAATGCGGTCATGCTCGGATTGCTCGTTCGCCTGCCTGATACGCGCCGTCCCTCGGTGTGGCTGTTGGCGGCGGTGGCCTATATGGCAGCAGACCTGATCGCGGGCACCAGTATTGCAAAGGCCTTAGTGCTCAATGCCGCAAACCTGTGCGGCGTGGGTACAGCCTGCCTTGTCTGCCGGTATCTTCCCGAGAATGCGCTGCGGATGCGGGAGCCGGCATCCGCATTCTATATCGTCCTTGTCTCGGTGTCGGGTGCCGCCTCTGCGGGGCTTGTCGGCGCAATTGCCGATCCTCTGGTACTGAGGCTCGGGGCGGTCAATGCAGGGACATTCTGGTTCACGACGGAACTCGTCAACTATATCGCCTTGTTGCCGGTCATACTCTCCGCGCCGACGCCTCGTAGCCTGGGCGCGAATATCAGGTCGTTCAACCTGGTGCCGCGCGCGCTTGCAGCTGTTCCTGTCGTTGCTCTGGCAGCGTCCTGCGCCCTGGCGATGGTTGTGGGAGGGCCAGGCGCCTTCGCCTTCGCGCTGCCCGCGCTTTTGTGGTGCGGCCTGGCTTATTCCGTCTTCACTGCTTCCGCCCTCGCTTTCGTGTTCAGCTGTTGGTTGCTGACCGTCATGTGCGAGGCCTATCTTCACAGTGTCGCGGGCGCCTATGACGAGCATGCGATTGTTTCCATGCGATTGGCAGCCTTCATGGTCGCATTGGCGCCTGTCACATTGTCTATCGTGATGCGCAATCGCGATGACCTGATCAGTAAGCTCTTGCTTGCCCGGCAACGCGTCGACATAGCCCTCGAAGCCGGCGGGATCATCGCCACATGGGACATGAACCTGGCGCGGCGGGATCTCACCGTGGAAGGAACGTTCCTGAAACGGTTCGGAATGGAGGACCAGCCCGAGACAGGTATCCCCCTTGAGAGACTTTCGCCGCTCCTTCACCCGGATGACCGTGAGCGGGTACTCGATGCTCTCGGTGGCGCGATCGCGACCGGCTCTGACTATCACTGCCGCTACAGGATTGCGACGCCCACAGGTGAAAACCGATGGTTTGCCGCTTTCGGCAAAGTGGTGCGTGACGGGAAAGGCGCGGCCTCCCATCTGAGCGGCATCCTGATCGATATCACCGAGCTGACCGACGCCGTCGAGACACTTGAGCAAAGCAACAAACGTTTCAATATCGTGAGCGAATCCATTCCTCAGATAGTCTGGAGCACGGACGCCGATGGGCGGCACGACTACTTCAATTGCCGGTGGACCGAATTCACCGGCATCACCCCGGAAGAGATCACGGCAGAAACCTGGAAAACCCTGGTTCACCCAGAGGACAAGGCGCGGGTCGATGCAACCTGGGAAGCCTGCCTTGCGACGGGAGAAACCTACGCAATCGATTATCGCTTCCGGTATCATGACGGCAGCTATCGCTGGCTCAAGGTTCTTGCCAAACCGCTGCGGAACGCCGAAGGCGCGATCACGCGCTGGTATGGAACCTCCACGGATATCGATGCCGTCAAGCAACTGGAAGCCGAGCGTGAGATCATCGCCCGGGAACTTGACCACCGGATCGGCAATCTGTTCGCACTTGTGAATGGCCTGGTCAGCCTCACGGCCCGCGACGGCTCAGATGTTAAGGCCGTGACGGAGTCGCTTCGGGGACGACTGAGAGCGCTCCACGATGCCCACGGCCTTATCCGGCATAACCAGGACGGAACAGCGGCCACTATAGCGGAACTGTTGCGTCGACTTCTCGCGCCTTACGATAAAGGGGAAGACCACATTAAGATCACAGGTGATGATCTGCCGCTCGACCCGTCAGCCATGACCGCGATCGCTCTTATATTTCATGAGTTGGGGACGAATGCCGTCAAGTATGGGGCCCTCAGGGACAGCCAGGGCCTGCTCCGGGTCGAGCTCAGCCACATCGAAGATCGCTTCAGCATTCGCTGGGTGGAAATGACGCATTTGCCTGCCGCGACGGGTCAGGGTACAGGCTTTGGCTCGAAGCTGTTCAATTCAATCGTCGAAGGCCAGCTTCGGGGTCACGCGACACGGACATGGACGCAGGACGGCCTGACCATTGATATCAGCCTGCCGGTCTCGTCGCTGACGGGTTCCGGCACACGGCACTGACACCTGAACCCGCCCCTGACAGGGATGTTCATTGGGATACCCCCCGGAAGGAAGCAGAAGCGGCGGTCGAACCATTGGCGCAGCAGCATCCCTTGCGCGGTCTGATCGGCCCAAACCCTGCTGCGCCCGGCGGATTAAGGAAAGCCGCGCGGCAGGCGCTGCGCCTGTCATCTCGGGCCCCGCGATATCCTCCGGGCGATCAGCAAGACGCCCTCCCATGCCAGCCCCAGCAATCCGCCTCCAAGGAAGAAAAGCGAAATCAGCATCAGCCAGCCCATGACGGCCATGGTGTAAAGCACGCCTCCGATATCGGTTCCCAACAGGATACAGGGCTGGGCAAAGCCTTCATGCAGGGCGCAGCCGTTCCAGTCCGCAATCAGCCCGGCCAGGGCAACCGAAGCGAGTGGTGCGATCCCGATGACGACCATCAGGATCAGCAGCCAGATCCGGCGTGAGGTCTTCACCCCGGCACCCGGATCATGCGCGGCGGCGGTTCAGGGCCGCAGCAGCCGCCAATGCGACAAGGCCCGCGCCGATCATCGCCCAGTCAACGAGATGCGCCGTCAGGTCGCCCTGATTGGCCTGCGAGATCCGGCGCGCTGCCGCCTGGGCATCATCGCCCGATGCCTGGGCATCCATCATTGCCACCATCCCGGTATCGCTGCATTTGGGCAGCAAAAGCGCCAGGGCCTCGGCATCGTCACCGCTCTGCGCGCGGACCTGTTCTTCGCACCGCGCCTGGTCTGCCGCGCTGACGCCCGCATCGGCAAATTGCCGATAACCGCCAAAGCCCAGCAATGCGAGGCCAATGATAACAAGAAGAAGTTTCCGCATAACGCCGTCCATGTCGTATGTTTCCACGCCCTGTAGCACAGATGTTCTGCCGGAACAGTCACTCCCGGATTTTGGCCGGGCGCATCCCGTGTCTCTCGGCAGGATCACGCCGGATGCATTGCGTCCCTGCTTGGAACCGGTCTCCTTCCGGTCCATCCTGCCCGGCATCGGCAGCCGGCCTGTGATCGTGGCCCGGGACGTCACCATTTGTGAGTTTTGATGATCAGGATCACCTTGCCCGCCCTTGCTTTGCTTGCGTCCGGGGTCTGCTCTCCGGCCCTGGCGCAGGAACCTTTGCCCCATCAGCCGCTGGAAACCCGCCATATCTGCGCTGCCCAACCGATTTACGCGGCACCTGCCGGGTCGGCAGCACGCGAACTGGCGGCGGGCGAAGCGGTCACTTTACGCGACGTGACCTTCGGCCCGGATAGTGCCGCATGGTTCGCGCTGGATTACGCGACCGGAAAGGGGCTGGAGCGGGCAGTGGGCTATCTGGAGATTGCCGGGGTCACGCATTTCTGCCCGCCGACGACCGCAAGTGACAGCCGCGACCAGATCTATCTCGCTCCGCCGAGTACCTGCCATCTTGTTGCGGGCCATGCCGATACACTGTCCGAGCTGAACGATCTTGCGGCCTCGCTGCCTGCCTTTGGCCCCTCTGCGTCCGGTTATCGGCTGCAGGCGGGAGGCTATGCGCTGGTATTGGGTCTTCTGAGCACCGGGGCCAGCGAAAGGACAGTCCGCCTTTCCGATCAGCTGCCAGAGGGCAGTTCCTGTGTCTCCGGTGCCGGTTTCAGCGCGGCGCTGATCCGGGATGATGCCGGATTTGTCGAAGCCGGGCAGGGCGGAGCGCAGGAGGCTGCGGCCTTGATGGCCGAAGCCCTTATGGCCGGGGATCCTGCTGGGATGAAACAGGCCTGCGATCTGGGCCTCGGCACGGCCTGCACCGCATTTGCCGGCCTGATCTATGATGCGCCGGAAGGGCCGGGCCGTGGGCCCGCCGTGGTCACACGCTATGCCCTGCTGGGCTGTATGGCCAGGGACCTGGAAGGGTGCCGGCTGGCGATCAACCGGCAGGACAATACGACAGAGCTTGCGCAGGATCAGGCGCTGCCGGGCGGGGTCACTGCGGAGGATCGCGTGACGGCGGAGCTGTCGAAGCTTCTTTGCGATGCGCAGGACCGCGTGGGCTGTATCCTGCTGGCGCGGAACACGGCGGCAGATCGCAGCCCGTCCCTCGTCGAGGCGGCATCGAATTTCGCGGCCAATCTGACCGCCTGCCAGCAAGGGATCGGCTGGATTTGCGAGGGGCTGGAAGAGGGCTTTCGCGCGGTGACAGCGGCGCGGGGCGCGACCGGTCTGACCCCGGACGAACGGTTCGCGCTGGCGGGCATCGAGGCGGGCATCTGCACCCAGGGCCCCCGCGCTCCAAATCAGCGCAGCTGCAAATCCGCCTATTATCTTTACCGCGATTTCCTGACCTATGGCGATCCCGATGCGCGGGGTCCGGTGCGTGTGACCCGGGCCAGCGCCTTCCTGACTGAAGGCTGCGCAGCCGGCGATCCGGCGGCCTGCGCCACCCTGTCAAAGCTGGCCGATTTCTGGCCGGTGGCCGAGCGGCAGACTGCGGCCGCCCGCTCGATTGCGCTCTGTGACGCTCAGGACAGCAAGGACAGCATCTGCGAAAGCCTCGGCGCGGCCATGGACGTGACACTCTCCGAGGCCCGCCCCGCCTTGCGCGCCCGATATGACGCCCTTGCCCGATCCTGCCTGTCCCCCGGCGAAGGATCGTCGCAGGATTGCAGTCAGGCGCTGTATGTCTATGCCGCGCTGGAGGCACCGGATGGTCTGGACACGGTCGAAATGATGCTGAAAGAGGCCTGTTCGCGGACCAATATCAAAGGCTGCGCGCCACTGGCGGGGCTTTACGCCAGGGTCGGATATGAAACCCAGGGCGTGACCATCCCCGCCCGCGACGATCCTGAGGCCTGGCTTGCGACCCTGCGCATGGGCTGCCGGGATGCACATGCCATGGCGCAGGCCGATAATACCTGCGGCCAGCTTGCGGATGCTATGGCAGAGCGTGGTGACGGGGAAGGCGCGCTCTATATCCGGTCAATGGCCTGCGAGGCAGTGATGGCCAGCGGGAATGATCAGGACAGCTGGGCCTGCTATGACGCGGTGAAACTGGCGCTTGCGGATCAGACACGTTTGCCCGAGGCCCTGCGATGGGCCCGGTTCACCTGCGACAGCGCCGACGCTTCGGTGGCGCCCTATGGGTGCAGGCTGCTCGGCGATCTGCTTTCGAACGGGGTTGCCCGGCCCGCCGATCCGGCGCTTGCGCTGGCCGCTTATCAGCGCGGCTGCTTTCATCAGCGCGTCGCCACGACTGATGGCGCGGCCTGCCTGATCTATGGCGGGATGCTGACTGACAGCGTGCGCCGGGGCGAGACACCGGCAGCGCCCCTTGCCTTCGCACCTCCCGGGGCGGAGGAGGATCCGCCGCCGCCGCTGGTGCTTTCCGAGGCCTCGCGCGCCTTTGACATGGGCTGTTTGGACAATATTGCGCAGGCCTGCGCGGCCAATGCGCAGCTCCTGGAGGAATGGAGCGCGGGCGCTCTGCCCTCTGACCCGTTCACCTGTCAGGTCAGAGCTTTAAGCGGCGAGGTGGTTTCGGAAAAACCATGCCATGGCTTTATCTTCTGGCAGGCATCGGCAAAGATGCAGAAGCTGCGCGAGCAGATTGCGCTGAACGTCTATGTCTGGCCGGACGGGGACCGCAGCGTGACCTATGTCCAGGACGGCATCTGGCGCCTGAACGAGGTCAGAACCGATGGTCCGGTGACCGAAGCCGGGGGGCGCTGCTGGCACAACCCGATTTCGACCCGCAGTTTCTGCGTGGCGTCGGCACAGTGACGATACGGCATTGGTGGGTCGGACGATACACGCCGCTCAGCGGCGCTGTCGGGCGGCCAGCATCAGCCTCTGGCGCTGGTCCGTGCGCCTGTGATGAGACCGGCGGGGCTTTTGATGGACGCGCCGCTGTCCAATCTGGGCGCAAAGCTGCGCGTCCAGATCCGCGAGATCATCACAGGGCTGCAGAACGAGGCGATTATCACCACCTCCTTCGTGACCCACGATGCTGAAGAAACCCTGTCGATGCCTGATCTGAATGGGGTTATGAACCCGGGTGGCCTCTGACAGATTCGCCGCCTGCAAGAAATCCCAGAAGAGATCTGCGCCACGTCGCGCACCAGACATGTCGGGAATTTCGTCGGCGCGGCCAACTGGCCGGCGGCTCGGTTGCGACCGGCAGACCGGTCGAAGCCGCTTTCGGCCAGGTCAGGATCCTTGCCGCCGATGCGCGCGGAAAACCCGCAGCCGAAAGCCTGCCTCTTGCCGCCGTGCCGAAACAGGTCCTCCGGAACCGGCCCGCCGCTGTCAGGTCGCGGCAACATCCGGGCCCGAGAACCGGCTATCGGCCTGATCTGGCAAGGGGACCGAAGTGATGGCGGATCTGTATGGCCCCGGCCATAACGGTTCTATGCCGGGGCGCGGCGGTCGATCCGGGCATCGACGCCTTCGAGGCCCTGGTGATTGCGGCATATCCACCAGCGTCCCTGGCGACGGGCTGAGTGGCTGGGCCCGCCTTTTCGACAACCCCAAATGTCTGCGGGCCATCGGCAGCACGCTGCTTTCCGCCACAGCCGTCACCCTCTTGGCCACGCTGCTCGGCGTGCCGCTGGCCTATGTCACCGCCCCCAACACCTTTCCCGTCAAGGGCCTGAACGCACTGCCGCCGCTGATCAACCCGGTGAACCCTGAGGTGATCGCAGCCGGCGCCTGGACGATCATGCCGGCAATAACGGGCTTATCAGCCGCTCGCAGTGCGAAATCCGTATCCGTTTGCCCGGCCTCTATGGCTGTTTCCGGCAGATCCCCTCGATGAGATTCATCTACGGCACCTAAGTCTGTATCGGCCCCGTCTCCTCCATCGCCCGCGTTGATATGCGGCTGATAGAGGCAGGCACGGCGGGCAAGTCGCGGATGAACGTTATGCTGCCGGTGATCATGCCCGCCGTACTGGCCGTCAGGAAGAGCGGGGGCAGTTTTCCTATCCCGATGATCCTGTCGCATCGCCTGCCGCTCTTGTCGGTCATGCCCTGTCAGGCGGCTGTGGCGGACGGTGCCTCGCACATCACCATGCAATCGACGCTGGCCAGTGTGTCTGTGCTGAACGTAATGGCGGGGCTGGTGGTGCTGATACCGATCATTGTCGCCGCCCGCCTCTTGCGCATCGATGCCTTTGCCCGGCACTGACCTTGGGCCGATCTGGCAGAACGGGCCCCACTGCCCCAGGCCGGTGAGGTCGCGTGAGGCAATCACCAGCATCACCGCTCGTAGGATGATCCGGGACAGTCCGCGGCGAGACGCCAGCCACAGACCGAGGGTGAGTTCAAAGTGCGGATTTTGCGATGGCTATCCCCTTATCGGGCCGTGTCGTGTGGAGCCTGCGATCCAGCGCCGGAGAGGGGGCTCAGTCTGCTGAGCCGCAGAAACACGGGGTTCGAATAATATATTATAGACAAACCGGAAGGCCCCTGCCTCTAGCCCCCCACACGGGATCCGATCTATAAAATTGATTTTAAAAATTAAATCAGTTTCAGAGCCGGGCCAAATAATAGATAACTTTGCAAATTGAGCGCGCGCCCGGATCCCTGTCTGCTTGATCGCAGCCCTGCCGGAGGACCCCGATGCAAATGCGTGCGAGCCCTGTCTATAATCTCCCCCTGATGGATCTGCTGTTCCGCGCCCAGAGCGTGCATCGGGAAAACTTCGACCCGAACCGCATCCAATGCGCGAAACTCCTGTCGATCAAAACCGGCGGCTGCCCGGAAGACTGCGCCTATTGTGCGCAATCGGCGCGCAACGGATCTAAACTCAGCGCCTCGAAAATGATGGAGGTGCAGAAGGTTCTGGCCGAGGCGAAAAAGGCCAAAGATGCGGGGGCGACGCGCTATTGCATGGGGGCCGGGTGGCGCTCGCCGAAAGCGCGCGACATGCCGGCGGTCATCGCCATGGTCAAGGGGGTGAAGGCGCTCGGGCTTGAGACCTGCATGACGCTGGGGATGCTGGATGACGCCCAGGTGGTGCAGCTCAGGGCGGCAGGGCTTGATTATTACAACCACAATATCGACACCTCTGAGAGCTTTTACCCCACGATCATCTCGACCCGCAGCTTTGCCGACCGGCTGGAGACGCTGGAGCGGGTCCGCCTGGCCGGGATCAATGTCTGTTCCGGCGGGATCATCGGCATGGGCGAGAGCTCTGAGGACCGGATCGCGATGATCCAGACCCTGGCCGATCTGCCCGAGCCGCCGAAATCCATCCCTATCAACATGCTGATGCCGATGGCAGGCACGCCCCTGGCCGATGTGGCGCCTCTTGATCCGATCGAGATGGTGCGCACGATCGCCACCATGCGTATTCTGGCGCCGAAATCCTATGTCCGGCTTTCGGCAGGGCGCAGCGCGATGTCGGATGAGCTGCAGGCGATGTGCTTTTTCGCCGGTGCCAATTCGATCTTTGTCGGCGATACGCTGCTGACAGCGGATAATCCCGGCGACAGCAAAGACGCGCAGCTTTTCGCCAGACTCGGTCTGCTCCCCGAAGCGCTGCGCCCCTGTGGAGCGGCGGCGTGAGCCTTTTTCCCCGCCATGCCGAACGGCTTGCGGTCACCGCAGCGCGGGGGCGCACCCGCGCATTGCTGCCGGCTCTGGGGCATGACTTTGCCTCGAATGACTATCTGGGCCTGAGCGCATCCGCCGCCCTCGCCGAAGCGGTACAGGTGGCCATCGCCCGGGGTGTCCCCGTGGGGTCAGGCGGGTCACGGCTGTTGCGCGGCAATGATCCGGAATTTGCAGCGCTGGAGGCCGAGGCCGCCGATTTCTTCGGCACTGAATCCTGCCTGTTCATGGGCGGCGGCTTTCAGGCCAATCAGGCTATCTTTTCGGCACTGCCGATGTCGGGCGATCTGGTGCTTTATGATGCAGGGATCCATGCCAGTGTGCATGAGGGGATGCGGCTCGGCCCGGCGCAGAGCTGGGAGTTCCGCCATAGTGACGCACAGCATGCAGAGGATCAGATCCGCGACTGGCGCGCCAGAGGTGGCTCGGGGCGGATCTGGATCGCGCTTGAGACGCTCTATTCGATGGATGGCGATTTCGCACCACTGGCGGATTTCATATCGCTGGCGCGGGCGTGCGACGCGGTTCTGGTCCTGGATGAGGCCCATGCGACCGGGCTTTACGGGCCGATGGGGCGCGGGCTTGCCGATGTGCCGGACGATGTTGCATCGGTTGTGGTCCATACCTGCGGTAAGGCGCTCGGGGCCAGCGGCGCGCTGATCTGCGCCGACCGCATCGTGACCGAGACGCTGATCAACCGCGCGCGCCCCTTTATCTATGCCACCGCCCCCTCGCCGTTGGTTGCGGCAGCGGTGCGCGCGGCGCTTTTGCTGGTGCAGACACGGCCCTCCCTGATCGGGCATGCCGAAACCCTGCGCCTCCATGCCCATCGCGCCGCCCGAAAACTGGGGCTCAATCTCGGCCTCAGCCAGATCCTGCCTCTGATCCTCGGGGAGGACCACGCGGCGCTCGGGGCCGCGCGTCACCTGCGCGAGGCGGGTTTCGATATTCGCGCCATCCGCCCGCCCACCGTGTCGAAAGGCACCGCGCGCCTGCGCATCTCGATCACCGGCGGGCTGCAAGTCACGGATATTGATGCGCTTTTCGTCGCCATTGCAGGTATGAAAATCCGGGGGCCGATATGAGTTCTGCCGTCATCATCACCGGCACCGATACCGGTATCGGCAAGACCGTGTTCAGCGCCGGGCTGACGCTGGCTTTGCAGACAAGCTATTGGAAACCCGTCCAGGCCGGGCTTGACGAAGAGACCGACAGCGAGACCGTCGCCCGCCTGACCGGCCGCCCCACCCTGCCCGAGGCGTATCGGCTGAAGCTTCCCGCGTCGCCGCATCATGCGGCGGCGCGCGAGGGGGTCAGGATCACGGCGATGTCGCTGCCCCGGGTCGATGGCCCGCTGGTGGTCGAGGGGGCGGGGGGGGCGCTGGTGCCCCTGGACGGCAGTTTCCTATACGCCGATCAGATGGCGAAATGGCAGGCCCCGGTCATCGTGGTGGCACGGACCGCACTTGGCACGATCAATCACAGCCTGCTGACCATCGAAGCCCTGCGCGAGCGCCGCGTGCCGCTGCTGGGTATCGTCTTTATCGGCGAGGAAATGCAGGACAGCCAGCAAACCATCTGCCGGATCGCTGCCCTGCCCGCGCTCGGCCGACTGCCGCGCCTGGCGAATGTCACCCGCCCCGCGCTGGAACAGGCCTTTCAGGGTATCGACCTCAGCGCCATAAAGGCCGCGCTGTAATGGAGGATCTGGCCTTTGATCGCAGCCATATCTGGCATCCCTACAGCTCGATTGCGCATCCGGCACCGCAGCACAAGGTCGTGCGGGCCGAGGGCATCTGGCTGACGCTCGACGATGGCCGGCAGATGATTGACGCCATGTCCTCCTGGTGGTGCGCGGCGTTCGGCCACGCGCCACCCTCGCTGGTCAAAGCGGTGCAGGACCAGGCGGAACAGCTGTCGCATGTCATGTTCGGCGGGCTGACCCATCAGCCGGCCATTGATCTCAGCCGCCGGCTGGTCGCTTCTCTGCCTGAGGGGCTCGACCGGATCTTCTATGCCGACAGTGGCTCAGTCGCGGTTGAGGTGGCGGTGAAACTCGCCATTCAGGTCCAGATCGCGCGCGGTCACCGCAGACGCACCGCCCTGGCGACCGTGCGCGGCGGTTATCACGGTGACACCTGGAAAGCGATGAGCCTTTGCGATCCCGAGACCGGTATGCACAGCCATTTCGGGCGGGCCATTGCGCCGCAGCACTTCGCCGCCCGCCCGCCGGTGCCCTATGGCGCCGCCTGGCCCGAGGACCCGGCGCTGAACGGGCTGGACGAGGTCGAGGCGCTGCTTTGCCGCCATGACGCAGAGATTGCCGCCTTCATCATCGAACCTGTCGTCCAGGGCGCAGGGGGGATGTATTTCTACCACCCCGCCTATCTCAGAGGCCTGCGGGCGCTCTGTGACCGCCATGGCGTGTTGCTGATCTTCGATGAAATCGCCACCGGCTTCAGCCGCACCGGCGCCCCCTTTGCTGCCGATCTGGCAGGGGTCAGGCCCGATATCATGTGCCTTGGCAAGGCACTGACGGGCGGCATGATGAGCCTGGCCGCCACCATTTCCACCGGCGATCTGGCGCGGGAGGCCGGCACATTGATGCATGGCCCGACCTTTATGGCCAATCCGCTGGCCTGCGCCGTTGCCGCCGCCGCCATGGATCTGTGGCAAAGCGCGGACTGGAGCGGAGCGGCCCGCAGCATCGGCGCGCAATTGCGGCGTGACCTCGCGCCCGCGGCCGTCCTGCCATCGGTTGCGGACCTCCGGGTCCTCGGCGCAATCGGGGTGATCGAAATGAAGGCGCCCCTGCCGATGGACAAGGTGCACCGCTTTTGCGCCGAGACCGGCGTCTGGCTGCGGCCCTTCGGCAGGCTGCTCTATACCATGCCGCCGCTGACGATCCGCCCGGACGAGCTGACAAAGGTCAGCGCGGCAATGCTTGCCATCGCAAGGGGGCTCTGATGCGGGCGCAATGGCTGCAAAGATCCGGCAGCGAAGATCTGATCCTGTTTTATGGCGGCTGGGCCGTTGGCGCAGGCGCTGTTCACCATCTGCAAGGCGGCGATGATGTGCTGGCTCTCGACGATTACCGCGATGAAACCCTGCCCGACCTGCTGTTGCGCCCCTATCGCCGGCTGCATGTGATTGCCTGGTCGATGGGGGTGGCTGTCGCCGCGCGCCATCTGGATCAGCTGGCCCCGGCGCGGGCCACCGCCATCTGCGGCGCGCCCGATCCGCGCGCGGCCATCGGCCCCGAGACCTATGACGCCACGGCGGGGGCGGTCACCGCAGAGAGCCTGCAGCGCTTCGCCCGCCGCGCCGGGGCCGCTCTGCCGGAACAGACCGAACCCGACGCCCTCGCGCTGGAACTTCAACATCTTGCCCTGCGCGAGCCCGCTCCCGCCGCCGCGTTCACCCATATCATTGCCGGGCGGCGCGACCGTATCTTTCCACGGCGCGGAATGGCCGGGGGCTGGCCGGGGCGGCAGATCACATGGTTCGACTGCGGCCATAATCCCTTTCCCCACTGGCGCGCCTGGAGCGAGATCAGATGATGATGGCGCGGATCGCGGCAGAGTTTTCCCGCCATCATCACAGCTACGAAGGGGCGGCGCTGGCGCAGGCCCGGATCGCCGGAAGCCTGGCCGAAGGCATCTTCTCCCATATCAGCACCGCCCGCAGAGTGCTTGAGCTGGGCCATGGCACCGGCCTTCTGACACGGCAACTTGCCCGCCTGAACCCCGGGGATATCTGGCTGAACGATCTTGTCGCCCCGCTGCCGCAGCTGGCCTGGACGGGGCAGGGGCGCGTATATCCTCTGCCCGGAGACGCCGCCGCCTGTAATTTCCCGCGCGATCTGGATCTGCTCGCCAGTGCCTCAATGCTGCAATGGATCGCCGATCCGCGCGCCTTGCTGGCCAAAGCGGTGCAGGCCCTGCGCCCCTCGGGCCTGCTGGCGCTGTCAGGCTTTGGCCCCGACAATTTCCCCGAATTTTCCGGCTGGGGTCTGCCACGGGGGGCGCCCTCTTATCTAAACGCTGCCGGAATATATGATGCCCTGCCCGCCGGGATGGAGGGTCTTGTCTTCCGCGACGAGGCCATCACCCTGCAGTTCGAAAGCGCCGAAGATCTTTTTGCGCATCTGCGCGCCAGCGGCGTGAACGGCTTTGCCGCGGGGCGGGTTTCGCCGGGACGGCTGCGCGGCCTGCTGCGAGAGATCAACGCGGCGGGGCCGCCCACTTTGACCTATCGCCCGTCTTATTGTATTGCCCGCAGATCATAGACGGCCCTTTACGGCGCCCGCCTCGCTCTTTCCCTCCGTCCCCACCAAGGTTGATCGACGTCATGCCAGCCGTCCCAACGCCACTGCTGATCGCGGATGAACTGGCAAGACGCATCATCCGTGGCGAGCTGATGGCGGGTGAAAAGCTTCGTCAGGATTATCTCGCCGCCGAGTTCGGTGCCAGCCATGTCCCCGTGCGTGAGGCGCTGCTGAAACTGGTCGCGCGTGGCCTGGTCGTGTCACAGCACAACCGGGGAATGCAGGTCGCACCGCTTGACCCGATGGCCCAGAGAGAGCTGAAGCTGATGCGGCTGGCGCTCGAGCCGCTGACCTTGCTGCATTCCGTGCCCAATCTCACCCCCGGCCAGGTGCGCGAGGCCGACGCCCTGCGCCAGGCCTGTGACCAGGCGCAGAATATCTTTGACTGGGAAGAGCTTAACCGTGCCTTTCATATGAAGATCTATGAGGCCTGCGAGATGCCCCGGCTGCTGGAAGCGGTCGAGAGCATGCAAAACCTGGCGGCGCGTTATATCCTTGTTCATTACAGCAAGCGGTGGAAGCCGCGCGTTGACAATGATCATTATGGTATCATGGTCGCCATCCGCCGCCATGACACCAAAGCTGCCTCAGCCATTCTGGAACGTCACCTGAACCGCCTGAACTGATCGCCCTGACCTGCCTCAGGAAGACGCCATGAAGCGGCGACGCACTGGCGGGAACGGCTTTGCCCCAGCACAGGCGGCGGGAACGGTCAGGAACCCGCGCGTACTATGCCCCGCATGGCTTCGGGCTTTGGCCGGAAGCCCTAAATTGCTGCCCGAGCCTTGAGCCCTTTGCCCTCGACCGAAATGTGGTCGTCCGACAGAAGCGGCTGAACTGCGTGATCTGCGCGTATTGCCGCCCAGACTTTGCGCGACATTTCGGTGTTCAACAGGCGGTCACGGTTCTTCATAGACCCGGTTGTCACCCAGACCGGGGCATCAACCAACCATCCACAAACCACCGAAACAGCAGGTTATCCTGCATCCGCTCCTGCGGACTATCACAACTGAACAGTGAACCGCTCGCCTCTTCTGGGCCGCGCATCACCACCCCCGTCATCGGCAGATGGAAGGTGCACCATGTGCCAGAAGCGGCGTCGGCACTCGACCAAAACAGCACAGTGTTAACGGCGATTGTGGGGATGAGAGGTTTCAGCCTCTTTGCCAGATGCGCGCATGGTGACATTGCGCATGATCCGGCAGGCCGGTCGCGCAGACCGGCCTGGCCCACGGCTCAGAGTTTTACTTCAGGTAACATCTCCAGCTCGTGGAGTGTCAGTCGCGTCTCAAGCATGATTGCCCCGTTTTCCTCCCGGCCAATCCGCATGTCATTCGCGGCCAGTTCAATGGTCTTGCCACCAGCGCAAAAGAGCCCGCCGAGGTCGACAAATATTACCGCGGAGTTGCCGGTGCCGAGAACATCGCTGACTGAACCGACGGCTTCGTTGCGTGATGCGAAAACCTGTTTGCCGATAAGAAGGGCTCGGGTGATTTCAGCGGGCTGCAAAGGGGTTATCATGCGTCATCCTCCACCCGGTCCGGCAAGCCGTCATGCGGGGTGGAGGCGAGCTCTTCCAGCTCGGCCTCGGTCATGCTGTCAAACATTTCCTTTGACGCGCCAACCAGATCCTTTCGCGCCGTTTCTCCCCGTTTTGCCGACAGGGCAGCCCCGGCCGCCTTTTGTTGAGCTTTCGATTTTGCGGGCATCTTTGCCTCCTTCCCGTCAGTGATTTTCGTCTGAGGTGCCGCGATCGCAGATCCGCGCAATGCGGCGCGACACGCGCCCGAGCACCCACAGCACCCACAGCACCAGGATCGCAAGCACTGTCGCCATGATGGCAAGCGGCAGGAAGCCGCTGCCACAGGCCAAGCCGATGGCTCCGGCCATCCACATACCTGCGCCGGTCGTCAGGGCGGTGACCTTGCCGCCCGCCGTAAAGGCCGCCCCTGCAGCGAGAAATGCCACCCCGGCGGTGACCGCCTCATTCAAGGCCAAATACTCGCGGATGCCGCAAGGCGAAATCGGGCGCCGCTATGCAACGACATCCAACCCTGAGCCCCGCGCATTTGTTCCCGAACGCCCTCCGCTGCGGCGAAAATCCCCGCTTCATGCCGCGCCGTGCTTCAGCAGGCAGCCGATGCGATCGCGATGTGCCGGCGACCATTCATGGCAGCGGTCTGTTCGCTGGCCCTCTGACCCAGGTCGTGGTCGTGGTCGATGCCGGGGTTGATATCGGCGGCTTTGTTGCAACCGGATCGGGGCCCGTGCGGATCAGTCCCGATCAGCTGACCCTGATGCGGGATGCGAATGGCAAGGTTCACGGCAAAACCGTCCGGACGAAAGAGAAGCTGCAGGAACTGCCAGAGCATCTGCACGGAACAGTTCTCGAGACCTGACGCCGCCAAAGAAAGCGGCAAGAGAAAAGGCGCCTGCATGGGCAGGCGCCTTAACGTTTTCGAGGTACATATCTGAATGGAGTCTTGCTTCAGCTATGAACCCGCGCGGGTTAACGCCTGGGCGCGGGAATTGTTCCCCGCAGATGGTGGATCAGACAGAGAAACTGCGCGCTCAGAACAGGGCTTCACCAAGCAAACGCACCATCCAGACCAGGGCGCCAAGGCACAGACCCGCCAGTATCAGCAAGGCGCCGTCCCGGGTCAGAACGGCCGCCGCCACGAGGGCAATCAGACCCGAGGCAACGGTGCCGGTGCCTGGCACCAGTTCCATGAAGGGCATGACCAGAGTGAGCGCGAGGATCAGGAAGAGCCAGATATAGAGACAGGGCTTTTCAGTCAGAAAGCTCAGTCTGGGCTGCAGGATCTGGTCCACGACCGCAATCGGCCTGCGCAGCCATGAAACAGCAGACCGCAGGCGTTCGCCCGGAATTTCCCTGTCGGAGAGCAGATCGGGCAACCAGATATGACGTCTGCCGGCAATCATCTGCGCCACAAGCAGGAACTCGACCAGCGCGACCACCGTCGTCACCCCGGGCACGATACTGGCCGGAGAAACCGCAATCAGCGCAAAGATCAGCATCAGTGTCGCAAAAGACCGCGTGCCGATCGCCTCGGCCACCGCGCCGATGCTGACCGTCCCGGTCGCGCCAATCTCGTCCAGCTGATCGAGCACTGCACTCAGAACATCCTTGTTTTCATCCATGTCCTTGCCGGTCCTTTGCCATGCCGGGAATCGTAAAACGCGTTCGCGGCAGCACTGTTCCGGATTATTTCGGAACAATCCGCCCCGCGCCCGGTTTTGATTTTCAAGTGCATCCCGGATGCCGCTTCCCGGCCCTGTTCTTCGAGGCCCAGTTCCAAGCGAGGAAACGACATGACCGCCCCACCGCAAAGCCCGCTGATCCGCACCGGACATACCCCCAGCCATCCCGACCACCATCCAGACCGGCGCCAGTTCCTCAGGGTCTCTGCCGCCAGTCTGGCCGCAACCGGGCTCTGGCCCGCGGGGGCAGTCGCGGCGCAGGATCTGCCGCCGCTTGAAGATCATCCGCGCCGCTTTTTCGATGCGGCCGAATGGGTGTTCGTTCTGGCCGCCGTAGCCCGGCTGATTCCGTCGGAGGGGGATGGTCCCGGTGCGATCGAAGCGCGGGTGCCGGTCTTTATCGACCGGGAACTGGCGGGTGATTTTGGCGCGGCGACCGACTGGTATATGGACGGGCCCCATCACCCCGACGCGCCGCCGGAACTGGGCTGGCAATCGCCTCTCGCCCCGGCTGCAATCTACCGCGCGGCGATCCCGCTCTTTGATGCCTGGTGCGAGGCCCGCCACGGCGCGGCGTTCTCTGCCCTCGCGGCAGAGGAGCAGGACGCGGCGCTGACCGCGCTGGAGGAGGGAGAGGTTTCCCTGCCGCCAGAGCTGCGCGATTTCTTCGAGATCCTGCTGGCCAATACCAAAGAGGGCTATTTCGCGGACCCGATCCATGGCGGCAATCACGGCATGGCGGCCTGGGTCCATATCGGCTTTCCGGGCGCGCGGGCGCATTTCAAGGAATGGGTGGGGCGGCACAATATCCCCTATCCGCTCGGCCCGGTTTCGATCTCGGGCGAGAGGGCCTGAGCTATGGCGAGGCAGAATCCGAAAAAGGATGTGGTGATTGTCGGCCTTGGCTGGACGGGCGCAATCATGGGGATGGAACTGGCCGAGGAGGGGTTGGAGATTGTGGCGCTGGAGCGCGGCCCCGACCGGCGAACCGTGCCGGAAATGAAATATCCCGGGATGATCGACGAGCTGGCGCAGGGCGAGCGTCACAAGATGATGCAGCGCCCCTCGCAATCCACCATCACCATCCGCCGCGACCTGAATGAGACCGCGCTGCCGATGCGCAAATGGGGGTCGTTCCTGCTCGGCAACGGGGTCGGCGGTGCGGGCGTGCACTGGAACGGTCAGAACTGGCGGCCGCAGCCGGTCGAGTTGGGGTTACGCAGCTATGTCGCTGATCGCTGGGGCGAGGGGATCATCCCCGAGGATATGACCATTGGCGACTACCCCGTCACCTATGACGAGCTGGAGCCGTTTTTTGATCGTTTCGAATATGTGGCCGGGATCTCCGGGAACGCCGGCAATGTGAATGGCGAGATCCGCGAAGGCGGCAATCCGTTCGAGGGCTGGCGGTCGCGCGACTATCCGATGCCGGCTTTGCCCGAGACATATAATGGCGCGAAATTCGCCGAGGCCGCGCGTGCCATGGGCTATCACCCGTTTCCGCGCCCCGGCGGCAATGCCTCCACCTCATATGTCAACGAATACGGGATGCAGATGGGGGCCTGCAATTTTTGCGGCTTTTGTGAGCGCTACGGCTGTTACCAATACTCGAAATCATCACCTCAGACGACGATCCTCGCCGCGCTCTTCCGCAAGCCGAATTTCAGCTACCGCACCGGGGCCGAGGTCTTGCGGGTCGAGATGGCTCCTGACGGCCAGACCGCTACCGGCGTGACATATTTTGACGAGGACAGCGGCGAAGAGGTGTTCCAGCCCGCCGATATCGTCATCCTCGCCGCCTATCAGATTGAAAATGTCAGGCTGATGCTGATCTCGGGCATCGGCCAGCCCTATGACCCGGCCACGGGCGAAGGTGTGACAGGCAGGAATTACGGCTATCAGATCACCGGCTCGACCTCGATGTTCTTCAAAGACGAGCATTTCAACCCCTTTGTCGGGGCCGGCATCAATGGCATGTGCATTGATGATTTCGGCATGAATGCGATTGATTTCGGGGCCGAGGGGTTCATCGGCGGCGCCTATATCTCTTCCGCCCAGACCAATGGCCAGCCGATCCGCTCGATGCCTTTGCCCGAGGATACGCCCGAATGGGGGGGCGGCTGGAAATCGGCGATTGCCGAATGGTACGGCCATGAGATGAGCATCTCGCTTCACGGCTCGGTCATGTCTTACCGCGGCCATTACTGCGATCTGGATCCGACCTACAAAGATCGCCACGGCCGCCCGCTTATGCGGATCACCTTTGACTGGCATCCCAATGAGCTGCGGCTGAATGCCTTTTTGCAGCAGAAGATCGAGGATCTGGCGCGCTCAATGCAGCCCGACCTGATGAAATCCAGCTACAAGGATTTCGACAGCCGTTATGATGTGCGGCCCTATCAGACCACCCATAACACAGGCGGCGCGATCCTGTCAGAGACGCCCGAGGGCGGCCCGCTGAACCGCTATCTCCAGGCCTGGGACAAGCATAATGTCTTTGTGACCGGCGCGGGGGCTTTTGTTCAGAACACGCAGTATAACCCGACCGGTCTTGTCGGCGGACTGACCTACTGGGCAGCGGATGCGATCCGGCGCCAGTATCTGCGCAATCCCGGTCCGCTGGTCTGAGGGGGGATGAGATGAAAACCGTCCTTCGCCTCTTCCCGGCGCTGATATTGGTCGTAGCTCTTTCCATCGTGGCCCTGATCTGGATCCCGGTCAGCCGCACGCCCGCCTCCGAGGCCTTACCCGTCAGCTGGACCCCTGAACCCGGCGCTGGCGAATATGCCATGAGGGCGGGCGATTGCATGGCCTGCCATACCTCCGAGGGTGGCGCTGATTTCGCAGGCGGGCGGCCGATCCACAGCCCGCTCGGCACGATCTATACCGCGAATATCACCCCGGACCCGGAAACCGGCATCGGCGACTGGACCCTTGATCAGTTTCGCGCAGCCATGGTCGACGGGCTAAGCGCCGATGGCAGCCATCTTTATCCGGCCATGCCTTATGAGAATTACCGCCTGCTGACCGAGCGCGACATTCGCGCGCTATACGCTTATTTCATGGAAGAGGTGCAGCCGGTCCGCTATGATGTGCCCGAACCCGATCTGCCTTTCCCCTTCAGCCAGCGTTGGGGCATTCGCGCGCTGAACTGGCTGATCCTGACCCATGACAGCGGGTTCAATGGGATCATGGGCGATCCGGTGCTCGATCGCGGTCAGTATCTGGTCGAAGGCCCTGGCCATTGCGCGGCCTGCCACAGCCCGCGCACCGTCTATATGGGCCAGGACGGGATCACCGCCGATGAACGCGCCTTCCTGACCGGCGGCTACATCGACGGACAGGAAGCGCCCGCCCTGCGGGGGCCGGGAAGTGTGACCCGCGACTGGCCGATCCCGGAGCTGACAGCTTTCCTCGCCACCGGTCGCAACTTCGCCTCGACTGCCAATGGCGAGATGGGGCTCGTGGTCGAGCATTCACTGCAATATCTGACCGATGCCGACATCATCGCCATGGCGCGTTTTCTGAAGGCGCTGGACGGCCAGCCGCATGACCCGCCTGCGGCTGCGGTGCCTCAGGGGCCGCTCTCGCTGCCCGCTCCTGAGGCGGATGACCAAGGCCGCGCCACGGCAGAAATGCTGACCGAAGCCGCGCCGGATATGCCGCTTGGTGCCAGGATTTACATGGACAATTGCGCGCAGTGCCACTTTGTCACCGGGCGCGGCTCGCCGGAGATCTTCCCCGCGCTTCAGGGCAATACACTTGTACTTTCGGACGAAATCACACCGCTGGTCTCGATCATTTTGCATGGTGCAGAGGTCGCAGGGACCGTGCAGCGCCCGATGCCACTGGTGATGCAGGGCTATGAGGCCCGCCTGAGCGACAGCGAAATCGCTGAGCTTGCGAGCTTTCTGCGCGAGGCCTGGGGGAATGATGCCGGGCCGGTCACGGCCGCTGAAGTGGCAGATATCCGCGCGAATGAGCAACCTGTGGCGCGCCGGGACGATGCCCCCCTCTCGGACTGATCCTGGCCGGAACATCCCCGGAAGCTGCGGGTTTCTTTCGTCATTAATGGAGGAAAAACCAATGAAACCTGTGCACGTCACCCTTCTCAGTGCCGTTCTCATGCTGCCGCTCACTGCGCTGGCCGAGGAGGCGACCACGCAATCAGAAACGCCTCAGGAAGCCAGGGTCACCTTTGTCGATACCGAAGGCGCCGAGACCGGCACCGCCACCCTGACCGAGACCCGCGCCGGTGTACTGATCGATCTGGAACTGGGTGCGCTTCCCGCCAAATCCTGGCTCGGCTTTCATGTCCATGAGACGGGCAGTTGCGATCCCCATACCGGGCATGAATCCGCAGGTGGCCATTTCAATCCGGCCAATGTGGAACATGGCGTGCTCTCGACAACCGGGCCCCATGCCGGGGACATGCCGAACATCCGCACCGATGCAGACGGCTTCGCGCGCGTTCAGGTGCTCAATCCGAATGTAAGGCTTGGCGCGGGGGACAATTCGGTCATGGGCCGTGCTTTGATGGTCCATGCCGGTGCCGATGACCACCGCAGCCAGCCGACCGGAAATGCGGGCGACCGCCTGGCTTGTGCGGTTATCGAATAGGGCAGTGGTTGGCACGCGCGACAGCGGAGCCGAAACCGCGTCGAAAGACATAACGCTGACGATGAGCGAAATGTCTCGCGACAAGGGGTCCTGACCGGCGGTCCCTTCTTCTGCGCAGGCATGGCGAAAAACTGGAGCGGCCCGCTGCAAGGCGGGCCGCCGGGCTTTGCGAAACTACGATCTGTCGATATTTCCCACCGTCCTGCAGGGGCTGGACAGGCGGGAAAACCGGCGGAGCCCCTTCCAGAAATCCGACCGCAAACGGTTTGACCTCAGGGCCCCGCTTGTTGCGAATGCAAGTCTGGCCTCGCCAAAGCGTCCGGCAAATATCCGGGCCTCGTCTACTCGGGTGTCAGCTCCTGCGGCGCATTGGGCACCGGCGGGCTTTCGCGGGTGGTGGGCGGTGTTGCCGAGCCCCCGGACGCTCCGGGCTGAGCCCCGGGCTCGATCACCTGGGCAGGAATGGTGGACTGCGCGGGTTCGTTGACGGTTCCGGCATCGAGACCGGCGGGCGCATCCGGATCGGCTTCCACGACCTCTTCTCCGATCCAGTAGACAATCAGCAGGACGCCAAACAGGGCGGCGGCTGCGATCCCCAGCAGAGGGGCCCAGTGACGCTTTCGCTGCTTTTCGAGGTTGGTATTCGGCGCAGACATGGTGCTCTCCTTTCTGTGCAGGTCCCGTTACAAACCCGCCCCGGGCGGTGATGTTCCCGAGCTGAGGAAATTGGCTGTAAGGCCCCTTGATTCACCTGATGCCCGCCGGGCCGGCTGAAACGCAGCGCGGGCGGGGCGGCACTATGGGGTGATCGTCGCGGGCGGTGAAGATCGCACATCGCCGGAACAAACTGCCGCCGCAGCGGTTCCTGCATCTGAACCCGAGCACCCCGCAAAGGTTATCGCGCACAGGAGTGAGACTGATGAAAGCGAAAACACTTGACGATTTGTTCCTCGACCTTCTGAAAGACGTCTACTACGCCGAGCGCAAAATCCTGAAAGCCTTGCCGAAAATGGCGCGGGCGGCACAGTCGTCAGAGCTGGGAGCGGCTTTTGAAAAGCACCATGACGAAACCCAGATCCATGTTGAGCGGCTCCAGCAGGTGTTCGATATTCTGGGGAAACCCGCGCGCGGAAAGACCTGCCCGGCCATTGAGGGGATCCTTGATGAGGGCGAAGAAGTGATCGAGAGCTTCAAAGGTTCCCCTGCGCTGGATGCCGGTCTGGTCGCCTCTGCGCAGGCGGTCGAGCATTACGAAATGGCCCGCTACGGTACGCTCAGGAACTGGGCGAAGCTGATGGGGCAGGGAGAGATTGCAAAAATCCTGCAAACCACCCTTTCCGAAGAAGAAGCCACTGACAGCACGCTGACAGAGCTTGCGGATGGTTCGGTCAACCAGGCCGCCCTCGCAGCGGCCTGAGATACGTCCGGTCGCTTGCTCCCGGCGGCAGGACGTAGCGGGCTGGCCGCGCCTTGCGCATGGCCAGCCCGCGCAGGACAGCGGCGAGCAGGACAGAATCCGCCTGGACATCAGCCGGCGGGAAACCACAGGGGCCGCCACGTGTTCAGATAAGACCGACCACTGATGAGAGGATCGAAGATGCCTGTCAAAACACGCTATAAAGGCGAAGTGCCCCAGGGCGCTGCCAAACCCTCTGTCCTGGATGATGAGACATATCCGGCGGATATGGAGGATGAGCGCTCGGAGCCTGAGGGGCAGGGCGATGGCAAGTCAGGGCCGAGGAATCCAAAGGCGATACCTAACCCTGACGGATAACGCCTGACATACGGCCAGGCACGCCGCCGTCGGGCGTCCGGGTTCAACAGGTGAGGTGTGTCTCACAAAGCAGATCCCTTGCATCGCCCAGACGCCGGGAGCGTCATCGGGAGCCTGGCTTGCGGATTGCGGCGACCCTCATGAAGTTGGTCGTCGCATTTCTCGGCACAGGTTCTGAAACGCCGGGGTGCTGGCGCCTGATCTTCGAAGCCCTGAGACCTTTGCCGGGTCAGGAATGGGGAGATTCTGCGGGGAGAGGGGCTGTGCCCCGGCTTACCATTCCGGAAAACACCGAAGATCTCCGCGCCGGGACGGCCCCGCGTCAGCTGCGCGCAGGCGCTCCGGAACAACCGGGAATCCGATGCACAGCGCCCGCGGCGCGGAACGGAGGCAGAGGAAAGCCCGGCTCCGGCGCTTCCCGGACTGACCCTGCACCAGATTTGTCTTGATTCATTTGTGGAAGAGCACAACTATCCCGGCAGAAGATGCCTTAAGCATCTGAATTCACGCACGGGTTTCCTTCCATGGACAACAATACTGATCGGGCCATGAATGCCCAGGTTCGTGAATTTGACTGGAGCATAACGCCGCTGGGGGCGCGTGCTGGCTGGCCGGTCGCCCTGCGCATCACGTCGGATCTGATCCTGCGATCCGACTTCCCCAAATGTCTGTGCTGGGGGCCTGAGATGATCACGATCTACAATGATGCATTTGTACCGATCCTCGGGCATAAGGCGCCCTGCCTTGGTCAGCCGTTCAGAAAGATCTGGGCCGAAGCCTGGCACGAGATCGGGCCGATCGCGGACCGGGCACTGCAGGGGCATTCGACCTTCATCCGCAATTATGAATTGCAGATCGAACGCGGAGACGGGCATGAAACCGGATGGTTCACCTTTTGCTACAGCCCGGTCGCTGATGAGAACGGCGTGATTTCGGGATTCATGAACACCGTTATCGAGACGACTGGCGAGGTGATGACCGCCCGCCGCAGCAGCATCCTGAACGGCGAATTGCGCCACAGGATCAAGAATGCCTATGCGAAAGCCATTGCGATCGTGCGGCTGACCTTCCGTCAGGCCAGATCGGTCGAAGACGCAAAGGAAGCCACTGTCAGACGTCTGTGTCAGCTCGACCAGGCGCAGCGGGCGCTGCTTGCGGATGTCTACGGCACGCTCGACATCCGCACGCTTATTGCCGATGCCCTTGCCGGCAGTCTGCCTGAAAACCGACTGGTCATGCGCGGCCCCCCTGTGATGATCGAGGCTGATCAGGTGTTCGCGCTGAGCCTTGCTTTGGGCGAACTGGCGACCAATGCGCAGAAATACGGGGCCTGGTCGGATGACAAGGGCCGCGTGCTGATCGAATGGACACAGCGGCGTGGCCAGTTCGAGCTGATCTGGCGCGAAGTTGGTGGCCCCCCCGTTATTGAGCCCGCAACCAGCGGCTTCGGGCGGGAGCTGATCGAAGCGGCGCTCAGTCACGAGTTCCGGGGCGAGGCGCTTTTGAAATTCGACCCCGCAGGCGTGGTTTTCACACTCCGGTCCTCTTCCATTGGGCAGGAGCCCGCAGATCAGATCAGCGGTCTGCCGCCGGTTACGGCCACGGTGGCGCCCGAGATATAGCTCGACATCGGTTCTGCCAGCATCACATAGGCCGAGGCCAGCTCCACCGGCTGCGCCGGACGCTTCATCGGGTAGTTTTCGCCGAATCCGGAGACTTTTTCTGCGGACATGCTTGCCGGTATCAGCGGGGTCCAGACCGGGCCGGGTGCGACGCAATTCACCCGGATCCCCTTTTCCGCCAGCAATTGCGCCAGGCCGCCGGTGAAATTCTGAACAGCCCCCTTCGTGGTCGCATAGGCCAGCAAGGTCGGATTTGGCATATCGGCGTTGATCGAGGCCGTGTTGATGATGGAACTGCCGCGCCGCATATGCGGCACAGCCGCCCTGGTCAGCCAGAACATGGCATGGAGATTGACCGCAAAGGTCCGCTCCCATTCTGCATCCGATATGTCTTCCAGCGCGTCGAATGTGTTCTGATGCGCCGCGTTGTTGACCAGAATGTCGATGCGGCCGAATTCCGCGACGGCCTTCCCGACAATCGCACGACAATGCGCGGCAGAGGCGATGTCGCCTTCTATCGCCAGGCAGTGGCGCCCGCTGTCGCGGATCAGCTTTGCCGTGTCGGCGGCATCCGCGCTTTCATTGAGGTAAGCCAGCACGACATCTGCCCCTTCGCGCGCATAGGCAATGGCAACTGCCCGACCGATGCCGCTGTCGGCGCCAGTGATCACCGCAACCATGCCTTCAAGCCGACTGGCGCCGATCCAGCTTTCTTCGCCATGATCCGGCGGGGGCTGCATCATCCGGAAACTGCCGGGCAGGTCCTGAACCTGTTCCGGGAAGGGTGGCCCTGGGTAATCGAAGTATTTCGGCAGCTTGCCATTGTCCGTCTCGTCGCCGGTTTTGTCATGTCCCGGCGCGTTGGCGATAATGGTGGGGGGTGCCGTCTGGTCAGAAGAATTGCGCATGTCATGTCCTCCGCTTTACAGATTGCTGCGTGAACATTCAGAACGGCGGTTTGTTCCCGCAAGCGAGCGACCTGGAATGTGGCTTCACGCAATTACTGTCTTACGCAAAGGGAAGGAGTATGATCCCATGAGGAACGCAGATCTGAGCTCACTTCTGCCTGCATTGAGTGGAATATCTGTCCTTGTCGTCGAGGATGAGTATCTTCTGGCCACCGATCTTGCACAGTTCCTGGAGCGGGGCGGGGCCAGCGTGATCGGCCCCTTTCCCACCCTGACCGAAGCACTGAGCAGTGTCTGCGCTGGTGCAAAACCCGATTTTGCCATGCTCGACGTCAACCTGAGGGGCGAGATGGTGTTTCCCCTGGCCGATCACCTCATTGCCGCGGGGATCCCATTCATTTTCATGACCGGATACGACACAGCCTCTTTGCCGGCGGCATATGCTGAAATTCCCCGTCTTAGAAAACCGGTGGATCTCTGACCCGCTTTGAAGGAAAGGGAAATCTTTGCCAGGCGGATATCCGCAGATTCGGCGATCATGATTCATAACATATTGATAAATATAATATGTTATTGATCATGAGAAGGTTGCGACAATTTCATCTTGCTTCATACTGTAGCCATAGTCCGATCCGTGCCGGGCCCGCTGCATCGGAACAGCCGAACCAGCCGCGAGACCGATAAGACATGCAAAACCTTTCTGGCCGCACAATCATGATCGTCGAGGATGACTACTATGTCGCCTGCGAACTCGCTGATCATTTCCGTGCGGCAAAGGCCAGGGTGCTCGGGCCGTTTCCATCCATCACCGAGGCCACGGATTATGTCGGTGATACCGATCTTGCGGTGCTGGATGTCAATCTTCGGGGACAGAAGGTCTATCCGCTGGCCGATCTTTTGATGGGAGCGGCCATTCCCTTCGTGTTTTACTCGGCGCATGAGATTGCCAGAATCCCGCGACGGTTCGCCCATATCGCGCGCCTGCCCAAACCACATGAAGCGAGCAAGGCTGTGGCGCTTTTGCAAAGCCAGATCCATACGCAGACGCTGATCGCCCTCCTGCCGAGGCTCAGGCTCTCGGCGCGGCTGATGCTCTCCGACGCGATGGCCGCAGACCGGCTGGTCGAGGCGACTTTGAGGCTCGCATTGCAGGAACATTACAGCCTGCCAACGCTGCCTCCTCTGGGAAAATGGCTGCAACGGCTGATGGAACGCGTTCTGGCAGAGCGAGGCCGCGATTTCCTGCAATGACGGGAGTTTTGCAGGAACCGGGATCAGTTGCCGCTGCCCCGGAGCGTTACAGCAGCCCTCTGCGCGAGACGACCGGGATATCCAATGAACGATGCTTCCCCTCCTGATCCGAAGAAGGATCCTGCAGATCTTCCTCCTGAGGTTGCGGCGATACGGGAGGGTGCGGCCGTTCCACCCTCGCGGCATCCGCAAACCGGTACAGCCGCCGCCTTTGCTGCGACGGATGACCTGCCGGTGACATCGCCCCGGCTCCCGGACAGCATCGTCCGTCAGGCCGATGCCATCGCCGCATATTTCGCCCCTGCTTATGTCGTGATCGACACGCAGTTCGAAGTGCTGCAGTTTTCAGGGCCGATCGCACAGTTTCTGGAGACGCCCGCCGGCGCTGCGCCCCTGAGCCTGATCCGTCTCGTTCACCCGGATCTGCGGGGTTGGCTCGAGGCCGCGCTTTATCGGGCCATATCCCAGGCGAGGCGAGTGGAGCTGTCGCGCCAGCTGATCCGGCCTGACGAGCAGGCCTCTTATGTGAACATCGTCATCGAGCCTCTCAGCCTGGACCATGTTACCACACTGGTGGTTATCTTCCGCAATGTCGGACCGGTGGGGGATGAGAGCGAACACCCCGTACCTAATGACGGTGTTTTGCGGCAGGAAAATAAAGTGCCGCTCAGCGCTGACAAACTTCAGGCGGCCCCTGAAGAGCTTCTGTCTTCGAAAAAGGAACTCCAGCCGGTCAATAAGGGGCTTAAGTCGGTCAATCAGGAACTGGGACATCAGATCCGCGAGCTGGCGCGCAGCAATTCAGACATCGGGAACCTGCTGGAAGCCAGCGAGATCGCCACGACCTTCTTCGACAAAGAATTCAGGCTGCGCAGTTTCACCGCATCTGCGTCAGACCTGTTCCCTCAACTGGAAACCGGTGTCGGCCACCCGCTGGATCATTTGGCGGCGCGGCTCAGCTATCCAGAGATCCATGAGGATGTGAAGCAGGTTCTGCAAAGCCAGATCCCGGTTGAACGTAAGGTGAGTGACACTGCCGGGACGCGCGATTACGCCGTGAAGGTTCTGCCCTGTCGCAGCATTGACGATTACATTGGCGGTACGGTCCTGACCTTCACCGATATCACCGCTACCCGTCATGCCGAAAGCGCGCTGCAAGACAGCGCGGCGCGGCTGCACAGCCTGATGGAAGGGCTGCCACAGCTGTTCTGGCGTGCCGATGCGCGCGGCTCGTGGACCTGGGTCAGCCCGCAATGGACCACCTGTACCGGTCAGCCTCTGGAAAGCGCTATGGGCGAGGGCTGGCAGGAACAGGCGCATCCCGATGATCTGGATGCCCTGCGGAAAGCCTGGGCCGCTGCCGCAGGCGCGGCGGAAACGCAGGGCTTTGCGGCTGATTTCCGGCTGATGGATGCCACGGAGGGGGGATGGCGCTGGTTTCGGACACGCGCCACCGCTGTTCGCGACCGCGACGGGAAGATCATTGAATGGCTGGGGATCTCGACAGATGTGAACGAATTGCTCGGCCTGCAGGAACAGCAGCGGGCGCTGGTCGGGGAACTTCAGCACAGGACACGCAATCTGCTTTCCGTGGTGCGCCAGGTTTCACAGCGCACCCTGAAATCGGCGCGCGATCTTGGGGATTTCGGACAGCGGTTCCGTGACCGGCTCGAGATGCTGGCGCGGGTGCAGGGCCTTCTTTCGGATCTCGACGGGAATTCAGGCCTCGGCTTTGACGCGCTGGTGCAGGCGGCGCTTTCGGCTGTCGGCGCGGATTCTGACGAAGGCGTGAGCCTTGAAGGCCCCGCAGATGTGTCACTTAGGCCTTCCGCAGTGCAGTTGCTCTCCATGGCCCTGCATGAACTTGCCACCAATGCGGTGCAGCACGGTGCTTTGGGATCGGCGGCGGGACATCTGCATATTGGCTGGCAGATCGAGGGAAAAGAGCCATCACGGTTGCACATCCTGTGGCGTGAAACCGGTGTCGCTATGCCCGGGGCCGAACCGGCCTGGGGGCAGGGGCGCGAGTTGATAGAGCGCGCATTGCCCTATCAGCTTGATGCTGTCACCACCTTCCGGACCGGTCCGGACGGGATCCTCTGCACGATCTCATTGCCAATCTGATCTGTAGACAGCTCCAGGCGGTCTGCCCGCGAAAAACTCCCGGGGAACATTCCGCCGTCCTGGCCGGTTGTGGTCACAGAGCCAGCCAAATGGAGGTGAAGATGCAAAGGGATCGCAAGGACCAGCCAGCGGCCCCGCCCGCCGGCGATGCGCGGCCCGTCTTTGACCGGGGAGAAGAGAATCTGCCCTGGCCGCCGGATGCGGCTTTGCCCGCGGATGACGAGGGCAATATCCTGCCTGGAAATGACCCGCTGGACGAAGACCCGAATGACAACGGCGCCGAGGAGCAGTTCGATCCGGAAGATCGCCGTCGCAAGTCGGTTCCCGATCCGACCGCCCCCGATGTGGCAGGATCCGTGACAGAGCAGGATCCTTGACCGACCGTGCGGCAACAGGCCGGGCGGTATTTACAAATGCACCAGACCGGCGGCCGCAGCTCATCAGGCGGGCAGCGTTTCTCAGAGCACTGGCCCGCCACGGAGAGGTTTGTTAATTAAAGGCTTAGTAGTTGACAGCGATCAGGTCGCGCAACTCAGTCATCTGCAGATCATCCATCAGCATTTGCCGGCCGCGGCTGATCCGGCTCTTCACGGTGCCGATGGCGCAATCGCAGATCCGCGCCACATCCTGATAGCTCTCGCCCACCAGAAAAACGAGTACCAGTGCTTCGCGGTACTGCGACGGCAGCCGCCGGATCGCCTGCATCACCCGGTTGCAGGCAATATTTGCGTCATGCACGGGAAAAGATATCACCTGGCCTGAGACGCAGTCCTGGCCGCCAACCGGCTCGCGGTTTCTTTTCATGATGCCGGTCAGAAAGCTGTTGCGCATGATCGTAAAAAGCCAGGCCCGCAGATTGGTGCCTGGCTGAAAGCGGTCAATATTTGCAAGCGCCTTCACAAGCGTTTCCTGCACGAGGTCGTCGGCCTCTGGTCCGCCGCGTGTCAGGTTTCGCGCATAGATGCGGAGAAACGGGATCATTTCGACCACATTCTCCGAAGCTGCTCCGTCCTGCGGTCGTGTCTGCTTCGAGATGGTCATGATCGTCTCCCTTTTCTTCTGCATGAAAGGAAAACGGGACCTGGGGAGTTCAGTTCCGCGGCACCTCAGAGAGCGGCGACAATCCGCCGTTTTGCTCAGGCGGTTCAGGCGGTATCGTCAGTTGCAGCGCCCTGTACGGAAGAGAAGTCTGCTGCACGCTGGTCAAGCGCCCTGCCGACTTCGGCAGCAAGCGCATGCAGCTGATCCGGAACCGGCTGCGCCATAACCGCTGACAGCAGTTCCTGGCTTGCGGCCCGGATCGGGTCTTCCTCTTCGGAAACCCGCTCAGGATCGGAACCAGGGAACGGAATTACAGAGTTACTCATCGGCACAATCCAGCATGCAAGCCTCGACAGTCAGTTTACCCGGTTCCACCATTTATAACAGCCTGAATAATGCATCTGCTTAACCTGTGTGGGACCACTGCGACACAACAGAGAGCTCCCTCGGGCGGCAAAGCTACCAGATACCGCGTCGGCGGCCATGGGATTGCCGTTACAGTGTTGTCTGACGCCGCCCGCCCCAACCCGAATTTTGAGGACAATGGCAGCGATGTTGTCAGGCTCCGCCAGCCTGTCGCATCGGCCCTCAAAGATCCCGAGCTCTCGCCGGGCATGTTCATCAACCCCGTTTTTTCACGGCCATTTCCCATGTCATGTGCTCCTGGCAATGCGGATGCGCCTCTCGCCCCGCGATCAAAGCCAGGCTGATCAAACCGGGAACGTCTCCGGATTGTTCCACAGAAATGGCGGAGCATAGAATGAGCGCGGGATGCCGTCCCCGGGAACATTCTTTGCGGTGGTGGGTTCATGCAGCCACCTGGTCGCTGCGGCTCCGCCAGATCCGGACCCCGCAAAGTGGCCGCTCATCGAGGAGGACGAAATGAAACGTCAAGGTTATGCAGTCCTGATCATCGCCGCGCTGGCGGCACCATCCGCCATGATGGCGCAGGAAGAAATTCCCGGAATGCCGGATATCTCTCCGGATCAGCAGGAACAGACCACGCAGGGCCTCGCGACTGCTGACTGCGAAGAGCAGCACCGCCTGTTTGATATCAATGGGGACGGCTTTATCAGCCAGTCGGAATCCGAACGTGACTTCGCCCGCGCCGGCATTGACGGCGTGACAATCGGCCCCGATGGGCTGACCCGCGACCAGTTTCTCGCCATCTGCGCAGCAGACAGCTGGTCACAACATACGCCCGAAGCCGGCGCCCCGCTGGAAGGCGCGAACAGCTTCACCGAAGAACAGGCCCGGCAACGCGCGATCGCCTGGAATGTCACCGATGTCTCGGCGCTCGCCCTTGACGAGCAGGGCGTCTGGCGCGGCACCGGCAAGGTCGGCCCTGACGCGGTGGCCGTGGCCATCGATTACAAGGGCAATGTCGTCACCACGCCTGCCGCCCAGTAACCCCGTAACCCGTAACGCGACAGAAGGAACTATGAAATGGCTGTTCTCACCAGAATTTATGATGACGTTGCAACCGCAGAGCGTGCCCGGGCGAGCCTTGACTCACTTGGATGGAGCGATGTCGAGGTCTCGGTCCTGGGCAATGATCGGGTGCGTGAGCACTACGGGTCGGTCGACGCTGCCCCCAGGGATTTGTCGGGGACCGCAACCGGCGCGGGGATTGGTGCCGTCGCGGGGGGTGGGGCTGGATTGCTGGCCGGCCTCGGGATGCTCGCCATCCCAGGGATCGGCCCGCTGGTCGCCGCAGGCTGGCTCGCTGCGACGGCCGTCGGCGCGGCTGGTGGCGCGGCCGTCGGGGGCACCATTGGCGCCCTGGCCGATATCGGTATCAGTGAGGCCGATGCCCCGGTCTTTCACGAGGCCATGCAGCGCGGCAATGTCGCCCTGACGGTCCGCTTCCCCGAAGAGCGCCGTGCAGAAGTGACCGCAGCGCTTGCCAAAGTCCCCGAGGTCGGCATTGGCGATCTGCGCTCGCGTTTCGAGGGCGGCGGCTGGCGCTATGATGAGGCCGAGGCCGAACGCCAGGCGCGTCTGCGCGATCATGACCCGTCGCGCCTTCCGCCGCTGTAACCGATCCCGGTGTTTTCCCGCACCCTTGAGACAAGGGTGCGGGTCTTTTGGCCGCTGTGGTTTGTGCCGCGCTCGGAGGTTTAACCAATCCGATTTTGCCCTGCGGCGGCGGTTCTGGCGGGGCCTGACCGGCCTATATGCCGTCTGCTTATCAGCCGCGCTCTCTTTCAGGAATGCCGCCACCAGATGCGAAACTTTCAGTCGATGGTAGGCTCATCGCCGGGTTTCGGATGGGCGATCAGGCGGCCGCTGTTCTGGCCGCGCAGATAGGTCCAGAGCCAGTTCCAGGCCACAGACGCCCGGCTGCGGGTGCCGATCAGAAAGAAGATATGGGCGATCCCCCAGATCCACCACGCCACTGCGCCCCTGAGGCTCAGCCGCCCGATCTTCACGACTGCGGCGCGTTTCCCGATGGTCGCGAGGTCTCCCTGGTGGCGATATTGGAACGGAGCGGGATTTGCCTCGCCCTTCAGCCGTGCCCGGATGGTGCCGGCGACATGGCTTCCCTGCTGCTTTGCTGCGGGCGCGATGCCCGGCACCGGATCGCCATTCTGCTGCACCACCGCTGCCGTGTCACCGATCACAAAGATCTCTGGGTGGCCCGCGACTGTCAGATCTGACTGCACCTTCACGCGCCCCGCCTTATCCCCTTCCACCCCCAGCCAGTCTGCCGCAGGCGATGCTGCAACACCCGCCGCCCAGATCAGGGTCCGGCAGGGCAGAAATTCGTCCCCGATCCGGACGCCTTCTTCGGTGCAGTCCGTGACCGGAGTGCCAAGACGCAGCTCTACCCCCCGCCGCTCCAGCGCCCGGGCGGCATAGGCAGAGAGATGCTCGGGAAAGGAGGGGAGAATGCGCTTGCCCGCCTCGATCAGCAGGACGCGCGTCTGCCTGGTGTCGATATTGCGAAACTCACCCCGGATCATGTTGCGGGCGAGGTCGGCCAGCATTCCCGCCAGCTCGACTCCGGTCGGGCCACCGCCGATGACGCCGAAGGTCAGCAGCGCCTCGCGCTGCGCGGGATCGGGTTCGGTCTCGGCCCGTTCAAAGGCCAGAAGGATGCGGTTGCGGATCCGGGTCGCATCTTCGATCGTCTTCAGCCCGGGCGCGTTCGGCTCCCATTCGGGATGGCCGAAATAGGCATGGGTGGCCCCGGTGGCGATGACCAGCATGTCATAGCTGATCTGCGCCCCGTCATCGGTGATCACCTGGCGCCGGTCGGGATCGATGCCGCGCACCCGTGCCATCAGGGTTGTCACATCCGGCCGGTGCTCCATCAGGCTTCGGATCGGCCAGGCGATCTCGGATGGGGCAAGGATGGTGGTCGCCACCTGATAGAGCAGCGGCTGGAACAGGTGGTGATTGCGCTGGTCGATCAGCGTGATGCGCAGGCCGGCGCCTTTCAGGGCCTGCACGGTTTGCAGCCCGGCGAAACCGGCGCCGATGACAACGAGGTGAGGCGATTGCTGGCTTGTCATGAGCCGGGGGATCTCCTTTTGAGTGCAGATGCCGGTGGGGCCTGACCGCGCTATGGCCCGGCGCCGCAGGTCGTCAGTCCGAGGACCGGGAAGAGCGTGAGTAATGTTGCCAACAGACCGATCCAGCCACCGGCGCGGATCAGGCGGTCGGGAATGTCGCTGCCGCGCGGGGAACACCAGAGGATCGCGCCCGCCCCCGCGACGCATATCAGCCAAAGCGATATCAGCGTGAAATGATGCAGATCGCCGACCGGGGCAGGGCGCCCGGCCCAGCCCCAGGCGCAGCCGAGCCCATGCGCTGCGTAGATTGCGCAAAAGCTTATGGCCCAGAGGGTCGGGCCAGACAGGGCGCGCAGGGGCCAGCTCATGCGACGATCTCCTGCCCGGTGATCAGGAGCGCGAGGATCAGCGCAGTCGCAAGCGTGAAATCCTGCCATGCGCGCCAGATCGGCCAGGCCGAAAGCCGGTCCGGCGCGATCCTGCCATCGCGGCGTTGCACCAGGCACAACCCGGCCAAAAGCGCGGAAACCGTGCAATGCAGGGCGATATAGCCAAGCCCGGCGGCGCGCAGCGCGTCGCGGGCGTGGCGGGTCGGATCATCAAGCTGCATGGCCAGACCGCCAGTGACCCCAAGCCCCAGCAGCAATAACGGTAAGGCGACACTTGCGCCAGCGGCAAGGCGGAAACGCGCCAGCCCGGAGGCTGCAATCAGGATCAGGATCAGCATAGCGGTCAGAGCAGCTGCGGGAGCAGTCGCGATGCCGGAGGGCGGCGCGGGCCAGCCAGGGGCGATAACCGACAGAAACCCGATTGCGAAGAGAAAGCAGGCAAAGAAAGTGCCATTCGAGATCAGGAGGCAGGTGAGCCCGGTCCGCGCCAGCCCGTCCGGGACCATGGCGTTTGCGGGGAGGCTCAGCCCCGGCGCGAGACTGATCAGCGCCTCATCCCGGGGGCTGCCCATGAAACGGTGCCACTGCCAGACGGTGGCCGCGATGGCCACAAGGCCAACAGGTGCCACAGCATAAAGCCCGAACAGCATCATCAGGACAAAGCAGCCGATCACCGCCGCGGTTACAATCGGCAGCGCAGAATTCCCCGGCAGCACAGCGATATGACGGGGCGCGCCGCTGATCGCATCGACGACCAGGGTCTCACGCCGGGCGCGGGGTGCCCCGGGCAACATACCTTCGCCGCGCGCCAGCTGCAAAGCGCTCTGGCCGGGCAGCGGCAGCGAGGCGATATTGTAGCTGGGGGCGGGCATCGGCATCGCCCATTCCAGCGTGTCAGCACCCCAGGGGTTGCGCCGTGCCTTCGCACCGAACAGCGCCTGCAACACCAGATCCAGCGCGAAAAGCGCAAAGCCCGCCGCCATCACAAAGCCAAAGAACGAGCTGACGAGATTGGGCCAGATCCATTCCGGGTTATCGGGATAGACATCGATCCGGCGCGGCATTCCCAGCAGACCCGTCAGATGCATGATGAAGAACGTGCCGTGAAAGCCGATCAGGATCAGCCAGAAGGCCGCAGGCCCCAGACCACGCACCGCCGCGCGCCCGGTGAAAAGCGGCATCCAGTAGACCGCTGCCGCCATCATCGGGAAGACGAACCCTCCGATCAGCACATAATGCAGATGGGCGGTGACGAAAGCCGTGTCATGCGCCTGCCAGTTGAAGGGCACGATCGCCAGCATCACGCCGGTCAGCCCGCCCATCACAAAGGTCGAGAAGAACCCCATAAGATGCAGCATGGGCAGGCGCATCTGCGGTCTTCCCTGCCACATGGTGCCGATCCAGGCGAAAATCTGCACCGCGGTCGGAACCGCCACCAGCGCCGAGGCCGCCGAGAAGAACGCCAGCGCCATATGCGGGATGCCCACGGTGAACATGTGATGCACCCAGAGGCCGAAGGACAGGAATACGAGGCCGAGCACGGCGGCAACGATGGCACCGTAACCCATGATCCGGGTACGGCACATCACCGGCAGGATGGTCGAGATCGCGCCGGCGGCGGGGAGGAAGATGATATAGACCTCCGGATGCCCGAAAAGCCAGAAGAGGTGCTGCCAGAGCAAAGGGTCGCCACCGCGCGTCACGTCGAAAAACGGCCAGTCAAAGGCGCGCTCGATCTCGAGCAGCACCGAGCCGAGGATCAGTGGCGGAAAGCCCACCAGCATCATCGCGCTGGTCCCCAGCATATACCAGGCGAAGAGCGGCATTTCCGTCAGCTTCATCCCCGGCGCACGCATCCTCAGGATCGTCACCGTGATCTCGACCGCCGCTGCCAGCGCCGAGATCTCGACAAAGGTCACCCCCAGCAGCCAGACATCGGCATTGATCCCCGGGCTGTAGGTCTTTGACGACAAAGGCGTATACATGAACCAGCCGCCATCCGGCGCGACGCCCGCGACCAGCGCGGAAAGAATGATCAGCCCGCCGAACAGATAGCACCACCAGCCAAGCGCCGAGAGGCGCGGGAAAGCAAGGTCGCGTGACCCGAGCATTTTGGGCAGCAGATACATCCCCAGCCCTTCCAGCATCGGAATGGCAAAGAGGAACATCATCAGACTGCCATGCATCGTGAAGAACTGGTTATAAAGTGCTGTGTCGAGAAACGCGCCGCCGGGCGTTGCCAGCTGCGCCCGGATCAGCATGGCGAGACAGCCCGCAATGGCAAAAAAGACAAAAGAGGCCAGCATGAACCGCAGCCCCAGCTCGCTGTGGTTGACCGAAGTCAGGACGCCGCGCAGACCCGCCGGGCGGCCCCAGATCTGGTCAAGCTGGCGGTGCAGGGGCAAGGCGCGCTGCGGCGGGTTGGCGGCAAGGCCCGGGGGGAGTTCGGTCATGGGGTGCCCTCCTGGTAGGCGGCAGGCTCTGCCTGATCCGTCGGGCCGGTGGTGCCTGAGAGATCGCTGAAATCGGGCGGGCTGGCCGGGTCATAGGCCAGCACTTCGAACCGCATCCCGGCATAGCCGATGCCCGAGAATTCGGCAGAGGTGCCGTGGTAGAGGCCGGGCGCTGAAGCCTCGATCCGCAGGAGATTGTCGCGGCCGGGCAGGGCGTCCATCTTGCCCGCCAGTTGCGGCACCCAGAAGGCGTGGATCACGTCTTCCGAGCGGATCACGACATCAATCGGCGTTCCGGCGGGAATATAAAGGCGACCCTCGGTCCCGATCATGGCCCCGTCCGGGCCGGGCTGGTTAAAGCGCCAGTTCCATTGGCGCGCGATGGCTTCGACACGGACAACATCCGCGACTGGGCGGGCCTGGATCCGCTCGCCCACCCAGATGCCTGCACCGACCACCGCGATCAGAACGGCAAAGCTGAAGCCAAGACCCATCCCCCTGATCCAGAAGCTTTCCGCGGGCGGGCGGACGCCCTGCCGCGCAAAGCCGCGCCAGACCAGCACCAGCACCAGAAGCGTGATCAGTGTGGCGCCTGTCAGCATCGCCCACCAGAGGGTCGCGATGTCAGCGGCCGCAGGTCCCTGAGGCGAAAGGGTCGAGAGCGGCCCGCCACATCCGGCCAGCGCCGGAACCATCAGCGCCGCCGCTGGTTTCCCAAAGGGTACAGAGGAGGAAATTCGCAGATGAGACAGGCCAGACGACCCCGCCGCGGGCTGCGTGACCCGATCCATGAACATCGCAGCTTTCACCGGACGGAATCGAAGATCGCGGTGGCGGGCCACCCGATCCATGCCATGCTGGTAGCCTTCCCCATCGCGCTTTGCGTCAGCACGCTGGGCGCAGATGCGCTTTACTGGTGGACGGGGGATCTCTTCTGGCCGCGCGCGGCGCTCTGGGCGGCAGGGGTTGGTTTCGGGATGGGTATCCTTGCCGGTTTGGCGGGCACCGCCGAATTGTTGCTGGTGCCGGGTATCCGTATCCGCGCCGCCAGCTGGACGCATTTCATCCTCGCGGTGATGCTGCTGTCGGTGCTCGGTGCGAATTGGGGAATGCGGCTCGCAGATCCCGTCGGCGCGGTACTGCCCTGGGGCTTTCTTGCATCGCTGCTCGCGACCGGGATGACTGCGATGACCGGCTGGCATGGCGGCAAGCTGGTTTTCGACTACGGGCTGGGAACGCAGAACGATCATGATGCGCCTCCTCCTCCGCGTGGCGCGAGGAACTGATCCGGGATCAACCCGCGCAGTGGTGTGAGGTCGGGCTTGCCGAGAACCAGCGCCAGCACAACTGCGATCAGCGGCAGCACCAGCAGCAGTCCTGTAAGCGGCGCGGCCTGCCAGTGGCTGCGTTTCTCTTCGCCCGAGCGCTGGATCAGGTGGCCAAACCAGACATGCACCAGCACCATGGTGGCGACGAAAGCCAGTTTCACCAGCAGCCATGGCTCGAAAACCTGTGCCGCGAAGATCAGCGCAGTGCCGGCAATGATTGTCACCAGCGCGGCGGGCGTCGCAAAGGCTATATAGCCGATATGGGTGACAAGCCGGAAATGCGCATATTGACGCTGGTTCTGTGCGCAGCCATGGGCTTTCATCAGCAGCGGCAGCGCGATCAGGCTCGCGCACCAGCAGGCGAGTCCTGCGACATGCAGGAATTTCAGCGCGGCAATCATGCGGTCTGCCCCACGCGCCAGGCGCGCCTCAGCATGATCGCGGCGACCATTGCCAGCGGCAGCAGCCCGGGCACCCACATGATCAGCCCGGCGGTTTGCTGATCCGTAAGCGGCTCGATCCCCCAGGCGAGTGGTGCTGCCATATGTTCGGTATAAAGGAGCCGGTTCGAGAAGGTCAGCACCGCCCCGATCAGCCCCATCACCCCTGCCAGGGCGCCGGTCAGCGCTGCATTGACCAGAACCGCGCCGGCGTCTCGATCCGCAGGGAAAAAGGCAGCGGACCAGAAGGCCCAGGCGGGCAGCAACAGGGCGAATTGAAGCAGCCAGTATATCCCGGCGCTGTCCCATGCCGCGCTGTAGACTGCGGGAATATGCCAGAGAACCAGGGCGACTGCGGTCAGGAAAAACGCGACCGGCGCGCCGAACCAGCGCAGGGGCAGCCAGAGCGCGAGCAGCGGCGCGGCGAGACTGACGAGCAGCAGGTGATGGAGGGATCTGGCGCTGAAAAGTGCAGTGGTCATGGCGCAAAGCGGCGAGACGAACGCAATGACAAGCGCGCCCCAGGCCATCAGGAAAATGCCCCGGCCCTCAGCGCGCAAAAGGCCGAAGATCAGTGCCGCCAGAATAGCCGTCAGGAGACCCGGATGAAAATTCCAGCTGCTCAGCAGCGCGGCCGGGTCTGGCGCAGGGCCGCACCAGGGAACCGGGTCCGGCAGTCCTGTTCTGTCCATGAAAGCGTTCTCCTGAAATATTCCCGTGGCCGCCCGGTAATGTAACGCGCAATTGCGCAGCAGGTTTCCCTCTCGCGCCCGGAGCGATCAGCGCCGCCAGGCCCCGGTCTGATGCGCGCGGCGTAAATCGGGCAGCGAACTGGCATCGGTCTGCGCCAGGGCCGCTTCCACCATGCCTCGGCAAGCCTCCGGGAAACGCACGGCGACAGCGACGCCGCCGCGCCGGAACGTCTCAGTGTAGAGATCCGCATCCTCTTCCTGGATGCCAAGATCGACCAGCGCCCCGAAAGAGGCCCCGGCCAGCGCGCCGCCCGCTGCGCCGGTCAGCGCCGTCACCAGCCACCCGCCGGCAGCGACCGGGCCAAGTCCGGGAATGGCGATAAACCCAAGCCCTGCGAGAAGGCCCGCACTGCCACCCACCGCCGCGCCGAGCGCCCCACCCGCCGTTGTTGCAGGGGCGGGTTCAGGGATCTGGGTCTTTTCGCCCGTGACCGGATCACGTTCGATCCGCATATCGCGGTAGTCCCTGAGGGCATCCCCGCCAAGAATCGACGGCTCGACCGAGGGCAAAGCAAGCGCCTCGATATGCTCAACGGCACGCATTGCGGCGGCGTGATCCTGGTAAAGCCGGGTCATTACGGGCATGTCATTCTCCCCCTTCCGGACAGGTGGCCTCCGGGCGGCCCGCCCTCGCCTGTCCAGACGTCAAAGGCGGCACATCAGGGGAAGAAACCCATAGCCCCGCGATTTGTTCCAAAGTGATCCCGCCCTGCGCGGTATTGACCCGCTTTTGTTCCGCTCCGCCGCAGCCGGGAGGCGAAAAAGCGCTCTATGCCCGGTCGTGGCGGGAACAGAGCCTGCCGCAGCGGGTTTACTTCCTGTGCCGGACACCATTCCGGCGTCACATCAGACGGAGGATTTACAATGCCACATGGTGGCGAAGATCCCGATCTGCCGGTCACACCGGTTCCACCCGCAGGCCCGGATGTACCGCAGGATCCGCCCGATACTCCGGTACAGGACCCAAGTCCGGGCCGCCGCGGCCCTGATATCCCGCAACTCCCCGATGTCGGAGACCCCATACCGGCGCCCGATCGGCCCGAGGGTCCGGTCGCCTCTTCCCGGCACGGCGGGGCAGGAGCCTTGCAAGCCCGGTCCGCCACCGCCGCGTCAGGGCCGTGTGCGTGCTGAGGCGGTCTTGTGCCATGACAGGGCGCACGGCGCCTGACCAAAGGAGGAACACTATGAGGAAGTCAGTCTCTGTACTTGCGATTTTCGTCTGTCTCGGGGGGCAGTCTCCGGCACTGGCCCAGGGTGACCTGGAAGGTATCATCTCGGGCGTTGCACAGGGCCTGCTGGTGCAGGAGCTTGACCGCCAGGCCGGCGCCGAGGCGCGGCAGGCGGGAACGCTGAACGGCTGGCGTGCCTATCTGCAACGCTTCCCGAATGGTCTTTCCCGTGCCGAGGCGGAGCGCGAAATCGCGCGGCTTGGCGGTGTGGTCCGACCTGCCGACCCGACGCCCCTGCCCGCACCTGCGCCTTCCGACAGTGCCAGCAGTGCAGAAGCGGCACTGGCACTGAGCCGCGACCAGCGGCGCCAGATCCAGAGCCAGCTGACCTCGCTCGGCTATGATGCCGGGGTGGCGGATGGGCTCTGGGGGCGCAAGACCCGCGACGCCATACGGCGCTGGCAGACGGCAAACGGGGTGACCGCCAGCGGTTATGTGACCGACCGCCAGGTCCGCCAGCTGCGCGAACAGGCCGGAACGGTATCGCCGCCCGAGGATACTGTCGCCATGGACGACCGGGCAGAGGAACGCCTCCTCGGGCTGACGGTCTCTGAACGCCGCGACCTTCAGCGCCGCCTGACGGTTCTCGGCTACAACACGCGGGGCGCCGATGGTGTTCTGGGTCAGAACAGCCGCAATGCCATCGCGGCCTGGCAGCGGGACGAAGGGCTGCGGGCCAGCGGCTATATCACCGCCGACCAGCTGCGCGAACTGCGCCGGCAGAGCGGCGGGTGAAAACCGGCATCCCGGGGGATGCCCTGAACCTGATATGAAAGGAAAAGAGGATGTTTCCCTGGCTTCGCCTGCTGCTCGTCCATCTCTGGGCGGCCTGCATCGCCGGAACGGTGGTGATCGCGGGTCTCGCGCTTGGCTATTATGATGCGGCGACCTTTGTCATCGCGGCCCTGACCGGGCTGCTGCCTGGCGTTCCGGCAGGCCTTCTGAACTGGATCTGGCTGCGCCCGAACCGGTCACGCGAGATCGGCTGGACCTGGCCCATCGCACGTTTTATCCGCCGCGCGACGTAAGGGTCGCTTGCCGTTATGTGACAGTGGCGGGCCTTTCGGTATTTGGCACCCGGGTCAGACAACAGTCTGACCCGGCGCGCGGCGGTCAACCTCGGCCTGAGAGGCGAAAGCGGGGCGATCCTCCCCAAGCTGCGCCATAAAGCTCCGGCACCAGGCAAATACATCATGTTCCGCCAGCACCGCTGACATAGCGGCATGGCGCGCCTTACGCTCTTCGCGGGGCATTGCAACCGCCTGCGCAATGGCACGCGTGATGGTTTCGTCATCATAAGGGTTGACCAGCAGCGCGCCGTCCCGCAGCTCGGCTGCGGCCCCGGCGAAGCGGGACAGGATCAGAGTGCCGGGATCCTCGGGATCCTGGGCCGCGACATATTCCTTAGCCACCAGGTTCATGCCGTCGCGCAGGGGCGTGACCAGCCCGATCCGGGCAATGCGGTACAGCCCCGCCAGCGTCTGCTGGCCAAAGGCGCGGTTCACATAGCGCACCGGCATCCAGTCAAGCCGGCTGTGCATGCCATTGATCTGTCCGGCCAGACCGGCCACTTCCTGGCGCAATGTGTCATATTGCGCGACGCCTTCGCGCGTCTGCGGTGTGACCTGCAAATATGTCACCCGGCCCAGCCATTCCGGACTGGATTCAAGAAAACGGCCAAAGGCATGCATGCGCTGCGGCAGGCCCTTGGTATAATCAAGCCGGTCGACCCCCATGATCAGCATCCGCCCCTCGAGCGAGCTGCGGAACTTGCGCATCGCGACATTGCGCACGGCATTCGCGGCGGTACGGCCAAAGGCTGCCGCATCGATGCTGATCGGGAAGGCACCGACCTGGAACCGCCGGCCATTGGCGAGATGGGTGCCATCCTCGCCCGAAACCGGCTTTGCGATCCCGCTGCGGCTGAGGCAGAGGCTGAAATTCCCGGCATCCGGCGCGGTCTGAAAGCCCAGGAGATCATAGCTGGTCATCGCACGCAGCAATGTCTCGCCCACCGGGAGGGTGAGAAAAACATCCGGCGCGGGCCAGGGTATATGCATGAAAAACCCGATCCTGTTCGTGATCCCCAGTTTTCGCAGTTCGGCCGCCAGCGGGATCAGGTGGTAATCATGGATCCAGATCAGATCGCCTTCGCGGATCAGAGGCGCAAGACGCCCGGCAAAGAGCCGGTTGACGCGGAAATATCCCTCGGCATCGCGGCGGCTGTAATCTGTGAGGTCGATCCGGTAATGGCACAAAGGCCAGAGCACGCTGTTTGCAAGGCCATTGTAATATTCCGACAGATCGCGCTCCGACAAATCGCTCAGCGCATAGGTGATCTGGCCTTCCTCAAAAAGCTTCAGCGGTCCGGGATCGGCCTCGCCAGAGGATTGCCCGGACCAGCCCATCCAGACCCCGCCGCGTTCCTGCAGCGCGGCCCGGACGGCCACCGCAAGCCCGCCCTGTGGCGGGCGGTCCGGCGCAGGCACCCGGTTCGAGACGACGATAAGACGGCTCACAGCACATCCTCCCAGGGGCGCGACAGGGCCATGGCGGCATTGATCAGCCCGACCATGGAATAGGTCTGCGGGAAATTGCCCCAGAGCTCGCCGCTTTCGACATGGACGCCCTCCGAGAGAAGGCCCAGATGGTTCCGCCGCGCCAGCACATCGGCGAAGATCCCGCGCGCCTCTTCTTTGCGGCCGGTGCGCACCAGCGCATCGATCAGCCAGAAGGTGCAGGCGGTAAAGGCGGTCTCGGGCGCGCCGAAATCATCGGGGCGGCGGTAGCGGTAGAGGTGGTTTCCAAACCGCAGATCTGCCTCACAGGCCGCAACCGTAGCCAGAAAGCGCGGATCATCGGCGGCAATGAAACCGGTCTGGGCCATCAGGAGCAGGCTCGCATCCACCTCATCGCCGCCAAACGCGGCCACGAAGCAGCCGCGCTCAGCGTTCCAGCCCATACGGAAGATTGCCTCGCGGATCTTCGACGCGCTGGCGGACCAGCGCGCGGCCTCAGGCGCGAGGCCCAGCTTGCGCGCGATCCGCGCCAGCCGGTCGCAGGCGGCCCAGCACATCAGCGCCGAATGCGTATGGACCTCTTCGCGGGTGCGAAACTCCCACAGCCCCGCATCGGGCTGGTCCCAGCAGGCTTCGGCCTCGGCCCCCAGCTTTTCCAGCCGGCGGAACAAAGTCTCATCCCCCATATCGGGCAGACGTTCGTCAAAGAAACACTGGATTGCCGCCAGGATGACAGAGCCGTAGCCGTCATTCTGCACCTGGGCAAAGGCCGCATTGCCACGCCGGACCGGTCCAAACCCGCGATAGCCCGGCAGGGCGGCGACGATATGCTCGTCCAGCACCCGCTCCAGCCCGAGGCCGAACAGCGGCTGCATATAGCCGCTGTCAGACCCAGCCGCGAGGTTCGACACATAGCTGAGGTAGTTTTCCATTGTCCTGGTGGCGTTGAGACTGTTCAGCGCCTGGACGGTGAAATAGCTGTCGCGGAGCCAGCAGAAGCGGTAATCCCAGGTCCGTCCGCTGGCGCCATATTCCGGAATCGAGGTGGTGAGGGCCGCGACAATCGCCCCGGTTTCCTCGTTCGAGCAGAGCTTCAGCGTGATTGCCGCGCGGATGACCACATCCTGGAAATCGGCGGGCAGCGCCAGGCTGCGGACCCAGTTCCGCCAGTAATCCGTGGTCTCTTGCAGGAAATGGCGGGCAAGGACCATCGGATGATCCGTCAGGCTCTCATCCGGCCCGAGGATAAAAGCCTGCGGATGCTCCAGCAGGAAAGGGGTCTCTGAGAGGATGTAATCGACCGGCGCATCGGTGGTCAGGCGCAGCACCTCCGGCCCGAGGATATAGCGGATATGGCTGGTGCCGCGCGTCATTCCAGGCGTATTGGAACCATAATCGGATCTTGGCCGCAGAGAAACCGTCAGCCGTGGCGTGCCGCGCAGCGGCTCGACGATGCGCAGGACGGAATAGCCGCGGAATATGCGGCCATTGCGCAAAAAGCGCGGCGCGAAATCGAGTATCCGCGCCTCATTGCCGTGTTCATCGCTCAAGATCGTTTCGAGGATGGCAGTATTGCGCAGATAGCGCTGGCGGGCTTCCGTCTGGCGGTCCAGCCGGATGCGCCAGGCGCCGTCGCGGGCATCGGTTCCCCCGCCCCAGCCGCCGCCCAGCAACCCGCAAAAGACCGGATCGCCATCCATGCGCGGCACGCACATCCAGTCCAGTCCGCCGTCGCAGTCGATCAGCGCCGCAAGGCTGGCATTGCCGATGACGGCGCGATCGAGGTCCGGATCAGTTCTTTGATCAGCACGGGCGCCGTCAGCGAGTGTTTCTTCTGTCATAAACCTCAGTCTCCTGCGCTTTACGCTGCGGCGAGGTGGGTCAACCAGGCCCGGAAGGTGGCCGGGCTGGCAATTCGTGCAGTGGCAGCGCTCGGGCTGTCCTGCGCTCCGATGCGGATCGAGAGCCCCCCGAGGGCATTGGCCGCCTTGAACATGGCCTCATCGGTGAGGTCATCGCCGGCAGCCAGGGGATGTCGGCTGTTAAACGGCGGTGATGCCATAAGGTTCCGGAGCGCGGCCCCTTTGTCCGCACCGGCGGGGCAAAGTTCGATGACGCATTTCCCCTCCCGCAGCCGGTAGCCGGGCCCTGCAATACGCGCGGCCTCAGCCATGATCCGCTCCGCCTCTCCGCGCAGTTCGGGCGCCTGTCGATAATGCAGGGCGAAGGCGGCTCCCTTATCCTCGGTCAGAAGGCCGAGGCCTCGGGCCGCTGTGTTCATACGGGAAAAGGCTGCCTGAAACGATTGGGTTTCTCTTGTCGGTGCAGCAATCGCGGCAATCCCGACCCCGGCTGCTGTGCCAGGGCGCAGTTCAGCCCCGTGCAGCCCGGCCACAGTGAAATGATGACCGGGGAAATGATGGCCGGGGAACAGGGCGTCGACAAAAGCCACCTGGCGCCCGGTCACCAAAGCCAATGCGCCAGCCGTCCTTCTTTCCAGCTGCAGCAGCAAAGCGCGCAGCCCCGGTTCCGCCACCACCTGATCCGGCGTTGCTGCCAGATCGAGCAAAGTTCCATCCAGATCCAGGAAGAGCGCAACATTGCCGGGGTCTGGCAGATTTGGCCCGTCCTCGGTGACCAGGACAGATGTCCGGGACGATAAGTCCGGCGGTTCTGAAAAGCCCTTACCTTCCGGCGGGACTTCCGGTGACGCTTCCTGTCGATTTTTAGCAACCATATCCGGAATAGTGGGCATATCGCACCCGGGTTGCAAACCGGGGGCGCGGATCTTCGCCTGGCGATGCACCTGACGACGCAGCCGGGAACGCGTTCAACAGGCGATGCAGGGCCACCCGACGACGGTTTCGCGCCCGGTGTGTTCTTCCTGGGCCGTCTGCGCCACACCGCGCCTCTGACGGGCATAAACCTGCTGATCGCGCAAATCTTGCGCATCCGGGCCGGAGGGGCGGGAACAGATCGGTCCTTCGCCGGTTCATAACCCGACAGCAACAGGAGGACGTTATGTCGACAGCCGCTGAACTGGAGACCAGACTCTGGACCGCCCTGCGCTCGGACCGTGTGCTTATGCTGGGCCTTGCGGGCAAGGTTGACGGCCATACCCGGCCGATGACCGCAATCCTCGAGGACGAGGATCGAAGCCCGATCTGGTTCTTCACCAGCACCGACAACGAGATCGTGACTGCAGGCGGCGGGCGCGCGGTGGCGGCCTTTGTCTCAAAAGGCCATGATCTCTTTGCAACGATTCATGGCAAAGTGACCATCGACACTGATCCGCTGGTGGTTGATCGCCTCTGGAACAGCATGATTGCAGCGTGGTTCGAGGGCAAGGATGACCCGAAACTGCGCCTTCTGCGCCTGGATCCGGAAGGTGCGCAGATCTGGGAGAACGCCTCCTCGATCCTCGCGGGTTTCACAGCGCTGTTCGGCGCAGACCCGAAGGAAGATTACAAGAGCAAGGTCGCCTCCGTCCCGTTGCGCTGATGTGGTGCGCTGATGTGGTGCGCTGATGTGGTGCAATGCAAGCGGGACCGGTACCCGGCAGGCCGCTGAAGTTGTGAATGCCCGGCCAAATCAGGCCGGGCGCGCCTTTTGCACGCCGCTGTCAAGGTAAGGCGTACTGAAAGGGCTGGGAGATCACGGGATGTGTGATGGGCTGGCAGGACAGCCATCATAGCCCCATATCTTCAAAACGCTGATCGGCCGGTTGCCGGATGGGATCGATCTGTCGGACAGCGTCGAGAACGAATTCTATTGCCTGACGCCTGAGAGATTTTTCGGCCGGCCGGTCCGTCAGGCCGGAATGGAAGCTTTCGGTGAGACCAGGGCATGGGTTCTCGTGCGTTTCGACCGGACCTGGACCCGTGACGGTCGCCTTTTGCGCCTGCCGCAGGAAGACTGCCGCCAGGCATTGTGCATCCCGCCGACGCTGAAATACCAGAGCGACGGCGGCCCGGGGATGGTGGCCACTACCGGATGACGCCACTTTACACATCGTGACTGCACAGCCGGCACCCGCTGCCCGGCAGATCGAACAGAAGCAGATGAAGCTGGCGATGTCTGCCGGTGACAGCCGCCACTATCGCCCCGACAAGATCCAGGGGCGGGGTGTCCCGTGCAAGGGCAGTCACCATCCTCGAGGAAGTCCGCAGCCGCTTTCCCCCAGCCCTGGACGAGGCGGCGAGCCAACTGCCCCAGGGGTTTTCCCGCCGCCGTCGTCAAGAGCGTTTCCGCCTGCGCAATATGGCGCAGCCGCAGCCTTCTGGCGCTCGGGGCGCAAATGGCCGGCCGCGCGGCGGGGCCCGGTCAGATCATGCCGCCATTGGCGCGCAGCACCTGGCCGTTGATCCAGCCGCCATCCGGGCCGACCAGGAAGGCGACCACGGCTGCGATGTCTTCGGGGCTGCCGAGCCGTTCGAGCGGGTTCATCTTCGCCAGATGCCCGACAAGCTCGGGCGTTTTGCCATCAAGGAACAGTGCGGTCGCGGTCGGCCCGGGCGCGACGGCATTGACGGTGATCGAGCGGCCCCGCAATTCCTTGGCCAGAATGCCGGTCAGCGTCTCAACTGCGGCTTTGGTGGCAGCGTAAATGCCGTAGGTTTCAAGTTTGAGCCCCACCACGCTGGTTGAAAAATTGACGATGCGCCCCCCGTCGCGCAGGCGTCTTGCCGCCTCGCGCAGGGTGTGGATCGTGCCTTTCAGGTTGATGTCGATCTGGCTGTCGATCAGCGCGTCTTCGCTCTGGCCGATCGGGGCCAGCTTCATGATTCCGGCATTGTTGACGAGAACATCAATACCTCCGAATGCGGTCTCGACAGTGTCGAACATACGGGTGACAGCGCGGGCATCACGTACATCGGCCTGGACGGTGAGGGCCCTGCCGCCCGCTTTTTCGACAGCGGCCGCAAGCTCTTCAGCAGGTCCGACCGAACCTGCGTAATTGATGACGACGGTGTAACCGTCAGAGCCAAGGCGACGGGCGATAGCCGCGCCGATGCCGCGAGACGCGCCGGTGACAAGGGCGACCTTATTGGTATCAGTCATTTCATTTCTCCTGTGTTCAGCGTCCATGCGCCGGATTGCAGGAAATATGCGCCTTTCTTTGAATTGAATAATCACCTATGTTTTGGCATCACTATTCCACTGTAACGAACAAAAGCGGGCCAGCTTTCGCAGCTCCGGGCCTGGGAATCAGAGCAGAGACCATGGACCGACTGGACGCGATGCGGCTCTTCACGCGGGTCGTCGAAAGACGGAGCTTCACCCAGGCGGCTTTTGATCTCGACATTCCGCGCTCAACCGCGACCCAGGTGATCCGGCAGATGGAGGACCGCCTCGGAGCGCGGCTGCTTCAGCGCACGACGCGCAGCGTGCGGCCGACCCTCGACGGCGAGGCATATTACCGGCGCTGCATCACCATTCTCGCCGATGTCGAGAATGCCGAAGGGGCTTTCGCCGGTGCAACGCCAGAAGGACCGCTGCGCGTTGATGTGCATGGCACATTGGCGCGCCACTTCATTCTGCCAGCCCTGCCGCAGTTTCTGGAGCGCTATCCCGGGATCGCACTTTACATGAGCGAGGGCGACCGGCTGGCAGATCTTGTGCGCGAGGGGATCGATTGCGTGCTGCGTGTCGGCCAGCCGCAGGACAGCGAGATGATTGTGCGCCGTCTCGCGACCCTGACAGAGGTCACGCTCGCCTCACCGGATTATCTGGCCCAGTTCGGCAATCCCGCTGATGTTGACGCCCTTGCCGACGGCCATCGCATGATCGGATTTCATTCGACTGCCACCGGGCGGCTGATGCCGCTGGAGTTTTCGGTTGGCGGCAAGGTGCGCGAGGTGGTCCTGCCGACAACGCTTACCGTCAATGCCGCCGAAAGCTATGTGGCTGCCGCCAGGCTGGGCCTCGGAGTGATCCAGGTGCCGCATTACCATGCCGAAGCCGCGATTGCTGCCGGCGATTTGGTCGAGGTGCTGCCGGCCAGCCTGCCGCCACCCCTACCTGTTTCGCTTCTCTATCCCACCAACCGGCAGCTGTCGCCCCGGGTGCGATTGTTCATCGACTGGGCGGCGCAGCAGTTTGCCAGCGGGCAGCGGGCCTGACACTCGCGCCTGATGCACGGGCCGGGCCCTTGCCGGTGTGGGGTTCAGAACGTCCGGCCAAGCATCGTGGCCCGTTCCAGCAGGCCGGAGCGACTGCTTTCTGACCCTGTACTGCCATGCAGAAGCTCCAGAGAGGCGTCCGCTATACCGCAATAATCGAGGACGCCCTGCACCAGCTGTGTCTGCATGGCGCTGTCATAGCTGCGCTTCGCATATTGCCCGGCATCGGCTGAGGCGAGGCCGATCATCAGGGCCTTGTTATGTGTCAGTTTGCGCGCGCCATAGGCCCAGTCACGGTTCCAGACCCGGTCGATCCAGCCCTTGCTCGTGGCTGGCAGCGACCACCACCAGACCGGAAACACAAAGGCGAGCGCGTCGTTTCTCGTGACGCGCGCCTGTTCGGCCAGAACCGCGGGGCTGTAGATTTTACCGGGCGCATCACGATCCGGCTCATCTTCTACGCCCAGGCGCGGATCAAAGCCTTCTGCGCGCAGATCCGCGATTTCGGCCTGATGCCCAGCCTCATGCAGTCCGGCGACAAAACGGTCGAGAACCGCGCCGCAGAACGAATTCCGGCGCGGATGATCAAAAACGACCAGGACGTTCAAATCGGGCCTCCATACTTTTGTGATGCGTCATCCGGCCCGGCCGGTTCCGGCAGCGCCCGTGACCGCTCAGGGCAGAATCCAGGGCTGCCGCAGGATGCGGAGAGAGACCTGGTCTCCCGGGCGCAGATCCACGGTCAGGTCGGGGGCCTGCCGCACCAGAATTCGGGCACCGGATGCGAGGCAGACCAGGATTTCGACGACCGGCCCCAGGAACACGATGTCGGTAATGGTGCCGGACAGGGCGGTGGACAGGGCGGCGGTTCCTCTGTCGCTGCGCAGAACGGTGAAATCCTCGGGCCGGAACAGGGCCGCGCCCTTGCCAGGCTGAAAGCCTGGCGTTCCGGTGGAACCCCCACCCGCCAGGGCGACAGAAGGGTGCGCCTCGTCAAACATCTCTGCCGGCAAGAGGTTCGAATGCCCGACAAAGCCCGCGACAAAGGCGGTGCCTGGCTTCTGGTAGATCTCTCCTGGCGTCGCGAACTGTTCGACCGTGCCATTGTGAAAGACCGCGATGCGATCAGAAAGCCGCATCGCCTCTTCCTGATCATGGGTGACGTAAAGGATCGTGGCGCCGGTGCTGTCATGGATCCGTCTGATCTCGCGCTGCAGATCCAGTTTCAGGCTCTGATCCAGCGCGGCCAGCGGTTCATCCATCAGCAGCATCTCCGGCTCGTAGGCCAGGGCGCGCGCCAGGGCGACCCTTTGCTGCTGCCCGCCCGAAAGAGCTTCCGGCCGGCGATCCGCGAATTCCTCAAGCCGCACAAGCGCCAGCATCTCCTCGAGCCGCCGCTTTTGCCGCTGCCGGTCCCATTTGCGCATCTTCATCGGGAAGGCGATGTTTTCGGCCACGGTCAGATGCGGGATCAGCGTGTATCTCTGGAAGACCATACCGATATTGCGCAGGTTCGGCGCCACCGGCAGCAGCGAGTCACCGGCAAGCCGGATATCCCCGGTGCTGGGTGTTTCAAGCCCTGCGATCATATAGAGCAGCGTCGATTTGCCCGAGCCGGACGGGCCCAGAAAGGTGACGAATTCGCCGCGTCCGATCTCCAGGCTGACATCGCGCACGGCAATGCTTTGGCCAAAAGATTTGCTGAGCGCGTCAATTGAAAGCCAGGCTGTCATCTGCCCCTCCGGGTCAGGATTGCCGCGATCAGCAGCAGGATCAGGGAAAAGGCCAGCACCATCGTCGAGGCCACCGCAATCACCGGCGTCAGATCCTGGCGCAGCGTGGTCCAGAGCTTGACCGGCAGGGTTTGCAGGTTCGGGCCCGCCATGAAGATCGAGATGACGATCTCGTCCCAGGAAATCAGGAAGGCGAAGATCACCGCTGTGATGATGCTGAGACGAATAGACGGAAAGGTCACATGCAGCCGCGCCCGCCAGCGGCTGGCGCCACACAGGACGGCGGCATCCTCAAGCGAGGGATCAAAGCTGTTCAGTCCGTTCACAAGGATAATCACGGTGAAGGGTAATGCCACGATGGCATGGGACAGCACGAAGCCAATGAATGTGTCATTCAGCCCGGCCCGCAGCGCGAGAGAATAGATCCCCACGGCCAGAACGACCACCGGCAGCACCATCGGCATCAAAAGCAACATATGCAGCCACCAGGCCCCGCGCAGCCTGCCGCGGCTCATCGCAAGGGCTGCACCCAGACCGAAGACCACCGCGATCACCGCCGCAGCAAGCCCGACCCGCAGGCTGGCACCGAGGGCCGCAAACCAGCCGGGATCGGCGAAAAACGCCTCATACCATTTCAGCGTCCATCCCGGCGGCGGGAAGATCAGCCAGCGGGACGATCCGAAGGACAAAAGCACGATGAAAACGACCGGCAGCAGCAGGAAGGCGGCCACCAGAAGCCCGATCGCAACCAGGACCCAGCGGAGGGCGCCGAGATGGCGGAAATCCAATAACATCAGCGGCCTCCCTTTGCGGAGCGCAGCGGGTCGAACAGGCGCAGTTGCAGGGCATAGGCCGCAAGCGTGATGGCAAAGAGGATAAAGGCTGCCGCCGCGCCGAGGCCCCAGCGAAGCAGGGATTGCACCAGATGCACGATCAGCTCGGCCAGCATCATGGTTGAACTGCCGCCCAGCATCACGGGCGTGATGAAATAGCCCAGCGACATGACAAAGACCATCAGGGCGCCCGCCGCGATCCCCGGCGCGCAGGCCGGCAGGAAGACATGCAAGAAGCACTGCCATCGGTTTGCGCCGCAAAGCGCGGCGGCCCGCAACAGGCCCGGCTCGATCGCGCGCATCGTGCTGAGCAGGGGAAAGATCACGAAAGGCAGCAGGATATAGGTCATGCCGATCACGACCCCGGTCATATTGTTGACAAGGCTCAGCGGCTCCGAGATGAGGCCAAGCCCTTTCAGCATCCGGTTGATCACGCCATTGGACTGCAACAGGATCAGCCAGGCGAAGCTGCGCGTCAGCAGGCTGGTCCACATCGAGATGAAGATCAGCCCCAGAAGCGCCATGCCCCAGAACCGGTTTGAAACCGCAATCAGCCAGGCGACGGGAAAGCCTATCAGCACCGTCACCACGGTCACCACCGATGCGATGGTGAATGTGTTGAGCAAAACCGTGCGATAGGCCCCCGATTGCAGCAATTCGGCATAATTCCCGAGCCCGGCTTCGGGCTCGAGAATGCTTCTGGCCAGCAGCAGCGCGACCGGCAGGATGAAGAAAAACAGAACCAGAAGCAGCGCCGGAACCGCAAGGGTCGCGGTCGCACCCTCAAGCCTTGCGCGCAGCCCCGCGCGCCGGCCCCGGGAGGCAGGGCCGGACAGTGGCACGGAGCGGGTCTTTTCAGGGCCTGTCTGCATCTGTTTTTCCCCTCATGACGGATCAGCCGGCCTGCCACTCATACCAGCGCGCGCTGATGGCGTCGCGATTTGCGGCCCACCAAGCGATGTCCAGCGGCACATTCTGCGCCGCATGTTCACTGGGCTGATAGGGCAGGATCTCGGCCGTAAGCTCGGGGATCGCGCCGGGATTGGTCGGCCCATAGGCCGAGAGATTGGCCATGCGAGCCTGGCCTTCTGCGCTGCCCGCATAGGCAAGAAAGCGCATCGCCGCCTCTTTGTTCGGCGTGCCTTTGGGCACGACCAGCACATCGGCCGCGACCAGGTTCTGATCCCAGGAGATGCCGATATCCAGCCCGTCCTGGATCAGCGACCAGAGACGCCCGCTCCAGAGCATCCCGATCTTGGTCTCGCCCGAGGCGACCAGCTGCTGCGATTCCGCGCCGCTGCTGTACCAGACAATCTGGGATTTGATCTCGTCGAGCTTTTTGAACGCGCGGTCCAGATCGAGGGGATAGAGATCCTCGGGCTTTACGCCATCTGCCAGCAGTGGCACCTCCAAGAGGCCCGGCCCGACCCATTTGTAATAGGCGCGTTTGCCCGGGAATTTTTCGAGATCAAAAAGATCCGCCCAGCCTGCGGGCTCGGTATCGAAGCTGTCTTTGACAAAGCCGAGCACATGGGTCGAGACATAGCTGCCGATGGTGTAATCGGTCACAAAGCGCGGATCATGCGAGTCGCGGTCGATGATCGAGAAATCCAGTTTCTCCAGCAGCCCCGCATTGCCGGCAAAGACGCCGAAGTCATGTTCGACATCAACCACGTCCCAGGTGACATTGCCGGCCTCGACCATCGCCTGCAGCTTGCCGTAATCCGAGGGGCCACCCGGGGCGACTTTGATCCCGGTCGCCTCGGTGAAGGGGCCGATCCATGCCTCTTCCTGCGCGGCCTGGGTGGTGCCGCCCCAGCTGATGAAATTGACCACTTTACCATCGGCCAGGGCGCTGCGCGCGCCGATCAGGGCCAGTGCGGTGCCCGAGCCGAGAGCGGCAAGGAGAGAACGTCGGTTTATCATGGGTTTCTGTCCTGTTTTCGGTATGAGGGGAAATCAGCCGAGGATCCGGCGATAGTAATCCAGCCAGTTCTGGCCGAGGAAATCGTCGATCTGCTCCTCGGTCCATTTGCGGCGCGCAAGCTCATCGGCAAGGCGCGGCAGGTCTGCGGGCGTGCGCATCCATTCCGGCCAGACCGGCGGCACCACCGGCGCCCAGTCATAGGTCGACCGCCCGGTGCGGACCTGGCGGATATAGGACAGCGGACGCCGCCAGACGAAATCGGTGCCAAGCCCCAGCGATTTATGGCCAACCACCGAAGCCGCATGTTCGACCATATCGACAAAGGTCTCCAGCTTGCAGTCGATCCCGCCGGGAAGCATCGCGGGAAACAGCACCATCCCGAACATGCCGCCGGTTTCGGCCACCTTCTTCAGCACATCATCGGATTTCAGCCGATGGGTCAGCTCGAACTTATGGCCGTATTTCGTGCCGAAGCTTGACGGGTTGGAATGGGTGACGGCAATCGGCTGGCTCGAATGTTCGATACTGTCCAGCGTGGTGCGCAACCCGCAATGCGACACATCGACGATCATCCCGAGCCGGTTCATTTCAGAGATGATCTTCCTGCCATAAAGCGACAGCCCGCTGTCATTCGGCTCAAGGCAGCCCGAACCCGCAAGACCCTGGTGGTTATAGCTCATTTGCAGGCAGCGAATGCCCAGATCATAGAAGATCTCGACCAGCGCCAGGTCATCTTCCAACGGCAGGGTGTTCTGGAATCCGAGGATGACGGCGGTGCGGCCACTTTCGGCGATCCGGGTGATGTCATCTGCCGTGCGGGCCTGCTCGATCAGATCGGGATGGTGGCGGAACGCACGCCGCCAGCGCGACAGAGCGGAAAGCGCGTCACGGGTATTGTCGAAGGTGTAGTTCATGCAGGTCGTGTGAACACAGGACACTCCGCCCCGGTTCCATTCCTGGAAAACCTCGACATCGCATTCATCGGCCTGCAATCCGTCAATCAGGATGCGGCGCTTTTGGGGGGTGAGTTCGGACATGGTTGCCTCGTCGTGTCAGGATTTGCGGGTCAGGATTTGAAGGTGTCAGAAGAATGGGGCGGTGATGGATTCCGCCGCAAAACTGCGCTGGATCGCGGGGCGCTCGACCAGAGTGTCGAGATGGCGGGCCAGGTCTGGGAAGCTGCGGGTGGGTGTTGACAGCAGGCGGCACCAGCGCCCGAGGAGCAGCAGGTAGAGATCGGCAATCGAAACCCGCTCGCCCGCGAGCGCGCTTCGCCCCTGCAAGGCCGCATCCAGCACGGCCAGATGGCGATGAAGATGGCCTTCCATCCTCGCCCTATAGGCAGGCTCGTCTTCGGGCGGCACATAGAATTCGGGGCGGAAGTACTGCCAGAAATCCACCTGGACCGTATTCGTGAGAAAGGTCAGCCATTGATAGGTCAAAGCGCGCTCGCGGCTGCCAGGCGCGGCGATCAGACCCGCCTCGGGATGGCGGTCCGCCAGATGCAGGCAGATCGCCGCCGCCTCGAACAGCGTCAGATCGCCATCAACCAGCGTCGGAATTCTTCCATTCGGGTTCAGCGCCAGATAGTCTGCGCTCTGATGCTCGCCCTTCTTGCGGTCAACGAGGATCAGCTCATAGGGCGCCCCGATTTCGTTCAGCACAAAATGGGGCGCGAGACTCGCAAGTCCCGGCGCATAATAGAGTTTGTACATTCTGGGGTATCCTCAGCTCAGGCCGGTATTCTGCGGCGGGTCGGCCTGCCATCGCGGTTTCATATCGAGGCGCTCCAGCATCCGCAGATGCGAACGCCGCGCCTCGTCATAGGCTTTCGCGGCGTCGACCAGTTGCGGATGACCGTCCGCCCAGACAAGGACGCCGTTGACGATCACCCTGTCGACCGATTTCGAGCCGCAATTATAGACCAGCGACTGCACAGGATCAGACCAGGGATGCGCCTCGGGCAGATCGGTGCTGCGGATGACGATATCGGCGTATTTTCCCGGCTCCAGCGAGCCAAGATCGGCTGCCATTCCCACCGCTTTCGCACCGCCGATGGTGGCCAGTTCCAGCACATCCATCGCGGTCATCTGCTGGCCGTCGCCCTTGGCGCGGGTGCCCAGAAGCGCGACAAGCCCCTGAAACCCGACATCATAGCGGCAGCCGGAGGCAACGCCGTCGCTGGCGAGCGAGACATTGGCACCGTGGCGGCGCAGATCGAGATGCCTTGCATGTTTTGCCGCCTGCGCGCCCAGATTCATCGATGTCACCGGGCACCAGACCGCCGTCACGCCGGCTTCTGCCGCCAGCTTCGCCTCATCGGGATCGAGATCATTCATATGGCTGAACGTCATATTCTCGCCCAGCAAACCGTGATCGGCATAATGGCAGATCGCCCGTTTCCCCAGGCGCGCGGCATCGGCCCCGGCATCATGATGGTCAAAGGACTGATGCATGGTCAGGATCGCGCCATTTGCATCCGCCACCGACTTTGCCGCCTGAAGCAGTTCGTCCGAGGCCGAACCCAGCCCGAAAACCACGACACAGCCGCGGATCAGCGGCTCTTTCACCGCCGTATTGCGCTTCAGCTCGCCACCCAGCAGATCAAGGCTGCGGTCAAGATCGCGCGCGGCGCGCGACATGTCGTAAATGCCATCGCTGATCGGCAGATCCCACAGGAACGGATCCCCGATAAAGCCCCTGATGCCAAGCTCAGCGGCAGCTTCGGCAGCGGCATCGGCATATTTCAGCGTTCCGGCCTCAAGAAAGCAGGTCGTGCCATTCGAGAGCATTTCGAGGCAGTTGAGCATGGTCGCCGCGCGCTCATCGGCAAGATCAGAGAGATCCCACCACCGGCGCAGCACATTCATCATCGTGCCGGTTTCCAGCGTATCCGGCAGCGCGCCCCGGGCCGTGTTCATGAAATGCACATGGGTGTCGATGAAGCCGGGGTGAACCGTGCCGCCCTTGGCGTCGATCACCTGATCCGCGCGGTAGCGGGCAAGGAGCTCCGCCTCTGGCCCGACATCAACGATACGCCCGCCACTGATCGCGATCGCCCCGTTGGGCAGGCAGCGCCGCCCGGCATCCATGGTGATCACAAAGCCGTTGCGGATCAGACTATCGACAGGCAGCCGCTCCATGACATAGGCTCCGCTAAGGCTGTTACCTCTGGCACCCCTCAGGCAGGCGCGCCGGTTCTCCTCAAGCATAAAGGGTCAGCCGGTTCGCTCAAATACTTATTACGACTTTGTTGATAGATATTTCGTATCAATAGCGCCAGGGGAGGAGCCGGCCCTGATCAGATAATCCCTGCCGGCAGTTTTGCGGTATGGGTCGGGGCCGCCCTGCCGGGGCTTCCGCCCGGAGGTTTTCCGGTACTGACAGAACCTGTGCGGGCAAGGGCCCGGCCTGGCGCCTGATCACGGATCGCATCGATGATTGACATGACGGCCGGGCTGCTGGCGGCCGCCTCAGGGAAAACCGCGTGCAACGTGCTGACGGCCGTCAGATCCGGCGGGCAAAGGACCGCGACCCCTCTCGTTACGGCGGCCACGCTTTCCGGGACAAGGCTGTACCCGCAACCGGCCGATACCAGCGCGACCATTGTCAGGGTGGAGCCCACGACCTGCGACACCTCGGGCGAGAATCCGGCGGTCATGCAGGCCCCCATGACGGCATCGAAATAGCCCGGTCCGATATCGCGGGAAAAGAAGACAAAAGGCTCGACGGCCAGATCTGCCAGCCGCAGCGTCGGATCGCCGACCCGGGGATGATCTTCGGCCAGCACAAGGACGAGACGGTCAACGGACACCTCTTCCGTCACAAAACCAGGCGCACGCCAAGGGCCCCGGATCAGGGCGATATCCAGTTCGCCTTCCAGCAGCATCTCGCCCTGGCGCACCGAATTCGCCTCGGTCAGACGAAGCTCGGTTTCGGGCCAGGCCTCGCGGAAGACTTTCAGGATCCCCGGCAGCAACACCGAGGACGAGCTGACAAAGCCGAGGCGGAGCGTCTCGCCTTCGGCACGCTGCACGGCCCCGAAAGCGATCTCGGCGGCCTTGAGCGCGCGCCGCGCATGGGGAAGGAGCCGGCGCCCTGCAGGGGTCAGCCTGACCCCTTTTGTGTCACGGTTGAACAGTGCCTGCCCGACATAATCCTCAAGCTGGCGGATCTGCTGGGACAAGGGCGGCTGCGAGATATGAAGCTTTTGCGCTGCATTGCGGAAATGCAGCTCCTCCGCGACGGCGACGAAATATCTAAGCTGACGCAGATCCATATTTCATCAACTCCCTTGCGGCAGAATATGAGATGGGCGGGGACGCGGAATTCCAGGCTGCCCCGGTGAAGGCGCTGACTATAGGGCCGGATCCGGGCGCCAGCCACCTGGGGTCCCGGAACCATGTTCTCTTCTTCTTCGCTTGCATAGCGTTAACCTGCTAAAGGTTGCCAGCATCGCAAAACTGGACACGATCTGACCGGAACAGTTGCGCCGGTGACAGATTTCTCATGCAGCGCGCCGCCCGCACTGAAGGGCGCGGTCACTGACGATACCTTTCCCCGAAATCCCACCCGCAAGCGCCCTGCAGGCCGCTTGCGGGTGGGAAGACAGGTTCTGGCCTGCGCCCCTGACGCCTCAGGCCGGCAGGCTGCCGCTGTGCCGGCGGAGCATCGGGCGCAGCAGGATCGGCACGAAGATCGCCGTGCCGATGAGGGTGGTGACGATCTCGGGGGCGACCAGCAGGACGGCGGCGATCGCGAGGAGCCAGCGCTCCCACACATAAAGCCGGTCGGTCAGATAATCCGAGAAGGCCGCCGAAAGCGCGATGATCCCCAGGGCACAGCCATAGACCGCAAGGGTGAATTCCGACCATGAAAAGTTCTGCACCATGATCAGATAGTTCGCCGTGGTGGGAACGCCGGTCCCCATCACGATACAGACGATTGCGGTCAGCAAAAGCGTCAGCAACAGGGTCAGGCCCTCGGGTGTTATGATACCAAAGGGGGTCCAGGCAGACAGCGATCCGGCCCATTCGCCAGCGGTCTGGGTGACGATACAGGCCACCTTGAACGACACACCCGTCAGGGTGAAGACGCCGATAATGATGCCGACCGTGGCTGCCGCCGCCCCCACCGCCAGCGCATATTTCGCGCCGACCACAAAGGCCGCGAAGACATCGGCAATCGTCATCCGGTTGCGCGGATTGACGAGACCGATGATGATGGAGAACGTGATCCCCCAAAAGGCGGCAAGGTAAGGCGTATTGCCGTTCATCAGCACGCCGACCAGCACGAAGAACGGGAAAAGCGTCGGCCAGTTGCGCCTGAGGATCGACCATATTTTCGGCATCTCATCCCGGCTCAGCCCGCGCAGGCCCTGACGTTTGGCCTCGAAATGAACCTGCATCAGCACGCCGAAAAAATGCATGAAGGCCGGCACCAGGGCCGCGATCATGATATGGGTATAGGGGATGCCGAGGAATTCGATCATCAGGAAGGCGGCGGCCCCCATGATCGGCGGCGTGATCTGCCCGCCGGTTGAGGCGGCGGCCTCGACTGCGGCGGCAAAGTGGCGCTGATAGCCGACCCGCACCATGGCGGGAATGGTCAGCGCGCCGGTTGTGACCGCATTGGCAATCGACGAGCCGGTGATCGTTCCCATCATCGCCGATGAGAGCTCCGCGACCTTGGCAGGCCCGCCGGCATAGCGCCCGGCAATCGAGGTGGCGGCATCGATGAACAGCTGGCCAAGCCCCATCCGGGTCGCCAGCACCCCGAACAGCACGAAATGGAAAACATAGGTCGCCACCACGCCCACTGGCATGCCGTAAATGCCCTGGCTCGTCAGATAGAGGTGGTTCACCAGCGCCGACCAGCTTGCGCCGGGATGGACCAGCATCCCGGGCATCTGGCGGCCGAAAATCGCGTACAGGATCATGAGCGCGGCAATGACCGGCAACGGCCACCCCATCGAGCGGCGGGTCGCCTCAAGCAGCACGACGATCAGCGTGGTGCCCATGACCAGATCCAGCATCGAGGGATTGCCGACCCGAAAGGCCAGCTCCGGGAAGACCCAGGGCACATAAAGTGTCGAGACGGCAGCGGCCGCCATCATCACCCAGTCGTAAATCGGAATTCCCGCCGGGCGCCAGAGACTGGAGCGGTGCAGCCGGTCGTCGGCTCGCCGGGCGGCAAACACCAGAAAGATCAGCGCCAGCACGAAAGACATATGGATGGCGCGATGCGTCACCTCGCGCATCAGGCCAAAGCCGGCGGTGTAATAATGAAACGCCGAAAGACTGAAAAGGGCTACAGCCGCCAGGCCGCCTGCGAATGTCCCCAGCTCGCGAAACCGCACTTCGGGGTCGAATTTCTCTTCCAGCGCGCGGGCTTCTGCCTCGTCAGGCCGGATGTCGCGGGGCTCTGCCGCCCCTGGTCTGTGCGGATCGCTCATCGGAACACTTTCTGTTCTGGAGGTTGGCACGGAAAGACGAAAGCACGGCAGGTCGCGGCGCCGCGAGCAGAGGGGGCGGGGGTCTAACCACCCCGCCCCAGGCTTCGTCTTTCAGGGCAGATCACTCAGCGGCGGGGATCCCGAGGCCTGCCTCGCGGTAGAACCTTTCGGCGCCCGGATGCAGCGGAATGCCAACGCCATCCAGCGCATGGTCCAGCACGATTTCCCTGCCTTTGGCGTGACACGCGTCCAGCAGCGCCCGCGAGTTCTTGTTCCAGACCGCTTTGGTGATCTCATAGATCAGGTCGTCGGGCTGCGAGGCACCAATGCCAAGGCAATTGTCACCACGGCTCGCCAGCCCGGGATGCGCTTTGAGCCTGCGAAAACCGACCGGCAGCAGGCCCGTGCTATGCTGTGCCGCGCCAGGGAACGCCTTGCGCACCAAAGAACCGAACTCTTAAATACGGTGCGCGTCGTTCTTTATGAATTCGGCTTTGTGGTTCCGGCAGGCCTCAGGCACAGCGGTCGTGTGAACGCTGTTCTTGATACAGGTGAAGCAGCGGTCGCTCGGTGCGTGAGCGGAGAATTCCCAGATCTTCTGCGACACACTGCAGAACAAACGGCCCGTACTGACCGGAGAGCCGGCCGGCTTTCCGGTGGTGCCGAGGCGGCGAAGCATCTGCAGGCCGTGCCGGGGCAAGGCCCAATCACCGCCCTGGCATTCGAGGCCTTCGCAGCGGACATGAAGGCTTTTCGTCGGGCCGCGACTGCGCGGCCTGGCTGGAACGATCACGCCTCCCGCAAGCTTCCAGGCCGGCGAGAATGCTGGCAAGAAAGCCGCGCGTTCTGGTCGCAATTTCCGTGGCCCATAAAATGGCGCGCGCCATTTGAGCCATAATGACGAAACAACAGGACTACGGAATCCCTGCTGCCGCTACGGCCTGATCCGGGCGCCTCGCTCCGGACCTAAGCGGGATGCAAGCCTTCAAGGATCCGCTGAAATGCCAGCTGGCCGGGATCGGCAAGTCCGACCGAACGCTCTCCAAACATGCGGGCCCGGCCGAGAAGACAGGGTCGGGACCGAAATGCCTCGACGACCTCGCCTGCGCTGGCGGTTGCGACGCGCGCCATCTGCTCCGGTGGCACCCCGACAAGCGATCTCGCCACTGCGTCGAGACTGTCAAGCACCGTCTTGTCACCCAGATTGCCCTTACCGCGCGCCATCATCGCGTCCCGCCCCCCTCCGACGAGGGCCGGTATCCGGGCGGGGTCAAGGCTGTCAGTGCCTTTCAGCTCCCTCGCTGCCGACATAAAGCCAGTTGCAATCAGCGTGCCATAGGAGGAGGACGACACCCGCTGAAAGGCCTTTGCCACTTCCAGAAGTGCCAGACCGAAATCAGCCGGGAGATCGATCCGCGCCGCCTCGGCAAATCCATTGGCGACGGTGATCCCCAGATCGCCGTCGCCAAGTGCGCCATCGGCGCGGCAAAGCTCATCCGAAAAACCGGCGGTATAGGCTGCCACCCGCTCCAGCCCCGCTTTCAGATCGGCAACCGTAATCATGCGACGCTCCAGAAGGCACAATGCGCCGGCGCCTTCAGCCAGCGCTCCAGATCCGCGTCCAGTTTAAGAACCGTCAGTGTCAGGCCGGTCATCTCCATCGAGGTGGCGTAACGCCCGATCAGCAGCCCGGCTACAGTCACCCCGATAGCGTCGAGCCTGGCCCTGAGACGGCGGTAAAGGATGTAAAGCTCCTCCTGCGGGGTCGCACCCAGCGAATTGACCAGAACCGCGATGCGCGCCCCCGCTTCAAGCGGCTGATCAGAAACCAGCTGGTCCAGCATCTCATCGGCGATCTCGTCGGCGGTTTTGATGGCCGAGCGGTAAATACCGCGCTCGCCATGGATGCCCATGCCCATTTCCATCTCATTCTCGCCCAGCTCGAAAGTGGGTTTGCCATGCTGCGGAATGATGCAGGGCGTCAGCGCCATGCCGATCGACACGAGATTATCGGCGGCCTTTTGTGCAGCGGCGGTCACGCCGGCGAGGTCAAGCCCTTCATCCGCAGCGGCTCCGGCGATCTTGAAGGCGAAGACCATGCCTCCGACACCACGGCGCTTTGCAGCCTCGCGCCTCGGGGCCGAAACCACGTCATCGGTCAGAAGAACGGTCGATGTGGAAATGTCATTCTCCAGGTCGACCATCTCGCAGGCCATGTCGAAGTTCATCACATCGCCACCGTAATTTCCGTAAAGACACAGCACCCCTTTGCCGCGATCGGCAAGCCGGATCGCCTCGGCCATCTGTTCCGCCGAAGGGCTGGCGAAGACATCGCCGACCGCGCAGGCTGAAAGAAACCCCTCGCCGACATAGCCGGTGAAAACCGGCAGATGGCCCGAGCCCCCCCCGGAGACGATACCGACCTGGCCCTCGGCCGCGCCGCCGGCGCGCGCCACCACCCGGCGCGACGGCTGGGCATAGATGTCCGGATGGGCGAGGATCATGCCCTCAAGCATTTCATCAACGTAATGCGCGGGCTGGTTCAGGATCTTCTTCATCGTGGCGTCCTCCCGGGGTCTGTGGTTCTGGTTTTTCTGCGTCACGCCCGGCTGCGGCTGCTGCGCGCCTGCCAGCGCTCCATCGCGATGGGCAGTGCTGTGCCGATGATGATCAGGGCGCCGACCACCACTTTCTGCCAATAGGATGGCACACCCACCATCAGAAGGCTGGTATTGATCATGGTGATGACCAGAACACCCAGCATCGTACCGATCACCGTGCCGTAGCCGCCCGTGATCCGCGCGCCACCTAACACGACAGCTGCGATGACATTCAGTTCCTGCCCGACCAGATCGAAAGGGTTCGCCATACGGGCCAGCGTCATATGGGTTATTCCGGCAATTCCGGCAATTGCCCCTGCCATCACGAAGACAGCAACCTTGACCCCGGCCACATTGATCCCAAGACGCCGCGCGCCTTCCTCTGAACCGCCGATCGCATAGACCTTGCGGCCAAATATTGTGAATCGCAGAATAAGCCCGACCAGAACCGACACAGCTGCAAGGGCCCAGAAGGCCTTTGGCAGCGAGACCATCTGGCCCATCTCATTCTCTATCCGCACAATATTCGATCGTGCAAAGCTGACCACTTCGCGCGGCATATTGGTGACATAGACTGTGCCAAGGAAGGTCAGAAGCGCACCGCGGATCAGGCTCATGGTGCCCAGCGTCACAATCAGCGTGTTCAGCCCGAACCCGCCAACCAGAGTTCCGTTTATCAGGCCGAGCAGCGCCCCGATCAGCGCCCCCATCGCAAACCAGGCCCAGATCGACAGGCCGGGATCAATGGCCATGATAAGTTTTGCGGTTGCATACATCGCAAAGGCACCGATGGCCGTGCACGAGACGTCAATCCCCCCGGCGCAGAGCACCAGCATCACCCCGATGGCGAAAATTCCGGTCACCAGCCCGTTGCGGGTGATGTCGATCAGCGTGGCTGCGGAAAAAAAGGCCGGGTTCAGGGCGCCCAGAAACAGCGCCAGAGCCAGCGCCATTGCCATGACCACGCCCTGGGGTGAGCGCAGGGTTCGGGTCAGAATGCCTGTCATATTGCCCATCAGTTTTCCTGCCGGATCAGCGGTCATGCGGCGCTCTCTCCTTGCGGATGATCGGCGGTGACGGCGGCATAGATTGCGTCTTCAGTGACGGATTCAGCGTCGAAAGCGGCGGTCAGGCGGCCACCGGTCATGACCCTGATACGGTCGGACAGCGCCATTGCCTCGTAAATGTCATCGGTGACAACCAGAACCGCACAGCCCTGACGCGAAAGCGCCAGCACCAGTTCATGGATGGCCCGTTTCGAGCCGACATCGACGCCGACAGTTGGCCCGTTCAGGATCAATAGCTTCGGGTCGGTTTCCATCCAGCGTGCCAGAACCACCTTCTGGGCATTGCCGCCCGAAAGGGTCGAAATATTCGGTCCCGGCCCGGGCGCGCGGACCGAGAGGCGCCGGATCGCATTGCTTGTGCGCACTGCCATGGATCTGAGGCTGAGGAACGGGCCGCGCAGGTCACGCTCCATGGTTGCGACGCCGAAATTATCCCGGATCGGCTGGTCGGCGAACAGGGCCTCGGTCAGCCGGTCTTCGGGAACATAGGCGATACCGCGCGCCATGGCATCTTGCGCGGAGCGCAGGCGGATCACCCCGGATGCGTCCTCAATCGTGCCACTGTCGGGCTGCAACAGGCCAAACAGTGACAGGGCCAGCGGCGTGCGCCCCGAGCCGAGCAGGCCTACAATCGAGGTGATCTCGCCAGGATGCAGATCAAGATCCACACCCTCATAATCGCCCCGACGCGTCAGACCGCGCAGCCGCAGAACCGGGTCCGCTGCAGCGACCGGGCTCCGCGCCAGGCGCTGGCTGTCGATGGGACGCCCCGACATCGCTTCGATAAGACCCGCTGGCCGGAATGCCGTGATTGGCCCCGCGACAACCGCCTTGCCGTCGCGCAGCACCGTGACCGTATCGCAGACCGCGAAAACCTCTTCGATCTTGTGGGATACGAAAAGAAAGGCAACGCCATCGGCCTTCAGCTGGCGCACGATCCCGAACAGCTGCGCCACTTCGGCCCGGGTCAGGGCGGTGGTCGGCTCGTCCATCACGATGATGCGCGCTTCGTTTGCCAGGGCGCGGGCAATGGCCACGACCTGTTTTTCGGCCACGGGAATTTCTTCCAGCACCCGGTCGGGATCAAGGCTGACCCCCATCCGCGCCAGCACCTCCAGCGCCAGTGCCCTGCTACCGCGCGCCGAATAGACCCTTGCCCCAGACGAGAGCGCTGACAGGAAAGAGATGTTTTCATGGACTGTCAGATTGGGCAGCAGCGAGAAATCCTGCCAGATCACCGAAAGACCCATCGCAATCGCCGCGCGCGCGCCTTTTGGTGCGCGCTTGCCGTCGAACAACACCTCGCCCGCATCGGCGGCAATGACCCCCGAGAGGATCTTGATCAGGGTTGATTTGCCCGACCCGTTCTCGCCGGCAAGACAGCGCACCTCACCCGGCCAGAGCGTGAAGCCGACCCCTTCCAGCACCGGGATTGGCCCATAGGCCTTGGCAAGGTTTCGCAGGTCCAGCAGGGGAACGGGTGAGGGCATGGAAATATCCCGAAGAGCTCAGCGCGTGCCCTGCCCGGACCAAACCGGGCAGGGCCTGAAACGGATCAGAAGTTGTAATCGCCCATATTCGCCGAGGTCACATCTTCCCAGGCCTGGCCATAGATCACATGGCCATCGACCTTAACGTCATTATAGCCCGGGATCCCCAGGTCATCGCCGGTTTTGACCGCCTGCCCCTCGATCGCCATCACCGCCAGCTTGTTCATCGCCTCGCCGGCCTTGGCCGGATCCCAGAATGAAATCATGCTGATGGTGCCCGCCTCGAGATAGGGGCCGGAGACCGACACCAGCGAGGTGCCGACTATGGTCACCTTGCCTTCAAGCCCGGCTTCCTCAACTGCGAGGGCGGCGCCAACAACATCCTCACCGGCCGACCCCTGGATGCCCTTGAGGTTCGGATAGGTGCGCAACAGTTCCTTGGTTTTGGCATAAGCGGTCTGCTGCTGTTCGTTCGATTCCACCTTGCCGCCAACCAGCGTCATTTTCGGATAATGGGCCTCCTGATAGGCGATGGCGGCATCGACCCATTCATTATGGGTTTTTGCGGTCAGATGGCCGACAAACACGGCATATTCGCCTTCCTCGCCCATACCTTCGGCCAGCGCCTTCATCAGATGCTCGCCATAAGCGCCATTGTCGAAGGCCTCGATATCCCAGGTGACATTCTGCAGCGAGGAAGCCTCATGGCCGATCACCTTGATCCCGGCATCAAGCGCCTTTTTCAGGACCGGCTCCAGCGCCTCGGGCGAATTCGGCACCACGGTGATTGCGTCAACGCCGCGCGCGATCAGATCCTCGATCATCTGAACCTGCAACGCGGCGTCGGCCGAAACCGGGCCAATCGTGGTGGCATTATGGCCAGAAGCTTCTTTGAAGCCGGCCACGCCCTCGGCCATGCGGTTGAACCAGGCGATGCCTTCCAGCTTCACCACGGTCACGATCTCATAGCTTTTGGTTTCGGCCAGCGCCGGGCCGGCGAGGCATGTCGCGCCAAGCGCCAGCGCCAGAGCGCCTTTGCGGATGGAAAAACTCATATCGTCCTCCTCTGTTTTGTTTATTTTTCAGTTTTTGCCACCGGCCAGCAGCGGCCGGGTGCTGTGGTAAAGGCTTTGGAAACGCGCTGCTCCCTCTTGGTAAAGCTGTGCCAGATCAGGATCTGGTGTCAGCGCGCGCGCGCTCGGGTTCCAGCGCGTGATATCGCGGGGAGCGACCATGCCGACCCCGACCGCCGCGAGAAAGGCATCGCCATAAGCCGCGCCGGTCGAGCGGGCGCGGATCGTCTGCTCCCGTCCCGTGATATCCGAGATCCCCTGCGCCCAGATCGAATTGCGGGTGCCGCCCCCCACCGCAATCACCTCGGTGATGCGCGCACCTGCCGCCTTATAGGTATCGAGGATCTGGGCGATGCCATAGCCAACCCCCTCCAGCAGGGCCCGATAGAGATCACCGCGCTGATGTGAGAGGTCGAGGCCGAAAATAACCCCTTTCGCCGCTGCATCATGGATCGGAGTACGCTCTCCCGAGAAATAGGGCAGCATCACCAGGCCCCGCGCGCCGGGAGGTGAGGCTGCCGCCTCGGCGCTGAGCAACTCAAAAACCTCTGTCTCGGGCAAATCGCGGGCGAACTGGCTGACAAACCAGCGCGTGAGCGTGCCCGCAGTGGCGGTTCCCGACATCAGCGCGTGCTGGCCCGGGAAAAGCCAGGGCGCATACCAGAGTCGCGGGTCGGCAATTCTTTCGCCAGTGACAAGGATCAGGAACATTGACGACCCATACATGAGCATCATCTGACCGGAATCCTGAACGCCCACAGAGACCGCCTCGGCGGCGGCGTCGATTGTTCCCGCGATCACCGGCGTGCCTTCGGCAAGGCCCGTCAGCTGCGCGGCCTCAGAAGAGATATGTCCGGCGATATCGGTGGCCCAGGTCAGTGCGGGCAAAAGCGCGGCCGGCGCGATCAGATCATCGTAATCACGCGTCCAGGACTGGCTTTCGATGTCGTAATAGGGGTGATAGCTGGAGGCGGAATAATGGTCGATCACCACTTTCCCCGTCAGCCGGAACACGAGCCAGGTGGTCGAATTCATGATGTATTTCGTGCGCGCGAAAATCTCGGGCCGGTTGCGTTTCAGCCAGAGCATCTTGGGCCCGACCGATTGCGAGGTCAGACCATTGCCGGTGCGCCGCAACAGCGTTTCGACGCCGATTTCCGCTGTCAGCTCTGCGATCTCCCGGCTGGCGCGGGTGTCGACGCCGTAAAGCACGCCATTCATCAGCGCCTGGCCTGCCGCATCGACCGGCAGCATGCAGGGTCCGATCCCCGAGATGCCGACCGCGGCAATCTCTTTCGGATCAATGCCACTTTTTGCCAGCAACTCCCGCGTCAGCGTGACAAAGCCCTGCCACCAGTCGGCCTCGGCATCATGTTCGGCATAGCCCGGCTCGGGGACCTGCATGTCATGGCGACGCGCAGCCTCGGCCATCACCCGCCCTGTCTCATCGACAAGGCATCCTTTCGCCTCATAGGTGCCGATATCAATGCCGAGCGTATAGCGCATCAGGTCACCAGATCACGGTCGAGACTGAAATCACCTGCCATGCGCGCAATGGCCGCACTGACCAGCCGGGTCAGTTGTGCAAGGTCACGCAAGTCGCACAATTCCAGCGAAGTATGGGTGTAGCGACAGGGAAAACACATATCGATACAGGCGACGCCGGTGCCGACCAGCTGCACATAAGAGCTGTCGGTAAGAGCGCCGGTATGTGCGGTGCGCTGCAGGGGGATACCTTCGGCGGCGGCGGTCTCATCCATCAGTTTCGGAAGCGCCGGATGGGGGATAGTGCCATTCAGCGTGCCCCGCCCGTGAAAGGAATACAGCGCCATTGCCGGGCCACCGCCCAGGACGACCTCTCCGCGGCTGGTCATGTCCGGCGTGTCCGAGTTCAACGCGAGGTCAATCTGAATCGCCACATCGGGCCGCAGCCCCTGGGCTGCCACCATCGCGCCACGGAGGTTGAATTCTTCCAGCACCGCAAAGACGAAATGCACCGTCGGGCGCTGAGCAGCCGGCAGTTCCGCCAGGGCCGCCGCCGCCGCCATCACCACCGCGCAGCCTGCGCGATCGTCAATCCAGGTGCCCGCTACGCGGTGCTCGTTCAGATGCACCACCCGGGGCGTATACACCACCGGCGTGCCGATCCGGATCCCAAGCGCCTCGACAGCGCCCGCACTTTCGGCGCCGATATCGATGAAAAGATCCGCATAGGGCGTGACCTTGTATTTCTCATCTGCCGGGGTCGCGTGGTGCGATTTATTGGCGATGATGCCATGCACATCGCGCCCCTCACCCACGCAGAACGTGACCAGCTGCGCCGGAAGCGCTTTCTCGGGAATACCGCCAAGCCGCTCGATGCGGATCAGCCCGTTCGCTTCAATTTTACGGGTCACGAAACCAAGGCTGTCCATATGGGTAAACAGCATCACCGAAGGTGCGGTGTCGGCGCCAGGCAGCGTACAGATCAGATTGCCCAGCATATCGACCGAGACCTGCAATGGCAGATGCGCAAACTGCCTTGTGATATGGCGCCGGACCCGATCCTCATGCCCGGCGAGGCCCGGGATCAGCATCAGCGCTTCGAGTGACTGGCGAAGAGAGTCGATCATATCCGTTTTTTCCGCATGAAAAGAGGGCCGAGGCCCAGATTGCCGGCCATCCAGCGCCCCAGCATCACCGCAACCAGCAGGCCGCCGTAGAAGAGGTCGCGCGAATAGGCGCTGAAGGCCATAAAGTTCAGACCGCTTGAGATCAGCTGCAATGTCAGCACCGCCAGCACCACTCCGATCACGGTGCCACGGCCGCCATTGGGATCCACCCCGGCCAGCACATTGATCAGGATCACAAGCAGCAGATAAGAGCTGCCGTAATCGGGATTGGCCGAGCTGACCCGCGCCAGCACCACCAGCCCGGCGAGAGCCGCGATACCGCCGCAGATTGCATAGGTCCGCACAAGGGTTGTCGTCTCGGAAATGCCGGCAAAGCGGGCGGCAGTTGCATTGGCACCGTAAAGCCTGCCACGCAGTCCAAGCCGCGTCCGCGCCAGCACAAGTCCCAGCACCAGGGCCACGCCTGCGAAGATGACCAGCGGCAGCGGCAGGATCCCGAAGACCGACCATGTCCCCAAAGTGGCATACCAGCCCGGCAGCCCCGTCAGCGACGGGCCGCCCGTTATGACGATAGCGATGCCGCCAAACAGCTGCATGGTGCCCAGTGTTGCAAGGATCGCGGGCAGCCTGAGCCATGAGATCAGGAGCCCATTGGCCGCACCGCAGCACAGCCCCGCGAGGATCGTTACCGGAATCGCGACTGACGCCGCAACACCGCCTTCACGCAGCAAGACCGCGCAGATCACCGCGCTCAGATTGGCGACTGCCACGACAGAAAGGTCGATCCCCCCGGCAACCATCGCGGGCAGAATTGCCAGTGCCAGCAGCCCGAATTCCGGGAACTGGAACCCCATCGACGAGAGATTGTTGAAGGAAAGATACCCCGGCGCCGCCAGTGACAACGCGACGAAAATCCCGACCGCCAGCGCTGCGAGGCCGTAAAGATAGCTGGTTGTCGTATCGCGTCTTACGTCCATCGTCTCTCCCCGGTACGGTCTGCCCGAACGTCAGCCCAGGCTGGCTCTCACAATCCTCATGAACTCCTTTTCACGGTCCGGATCGACGGCATTGACATCTGCGGCCTGCAAAGCCTCCGTATCGCAGGCGACCGCCTCGACGATCCCCTTTGTCAGCGCCGCCTCATCATAAAGCCGGGTCCCCGGCAAAGGGTTCAGCTGGACCATGGCAGTCACCTGTTTCGTGCCGGGAAACAATTCTGCGAAGTTTGACATAGCTGCCCTCATGGCAATCTGAACATGCCGCGAAAATTGCGCCCCGGGCAAACCTGCCCTGCCTCTCTCTCGATGATAATCCCCCTGCAACCCTGTTTGCGGGTCTGGAGAAAAGGCTAATGGATGGGTTCGACAAGCGTCAACAGGATTCGAACACAATCGAAAAAGAATTCTGTGCGGACACCTGTAACTATCAGAGATTTTCGGTGAATTCTGCCGGGACCCTCATAGCAATCTGCATAAAAGTCTTCATATATTAATGATTTTGCTTAGGAAAATGATTTATGGACGAAGTCGCGACAGCCGGGAGGCCTCCTGCAACCATCAAACATTATCGAACATATCAAACAAAGTGCCCCGGCCGATAAGTCTGAAATTCCACCGGACCCTGCGCCTATGCCCTGGTCAGAGGTTATGAATGTGATGAACAAACGGCGACACCGTGGGCCAGCGCCACCGGGGGAGGTCGCAGGCCATGCTTTGCCCCCTGAACTGCGGTGGCACGGTCCCGGGATCGCAAAGCGCCGAAAGACCCCGGCCCATCGAAACGATCATTTGAAGCGATCTGTTCGGCTCGATCAGCGTTAGGGATGCTGACAATCCCGCCTGATTGAAACATGGAGAGTTTTGTTGCGAAGGCAGACCCTGCCGTCGCCAATGTAACGGGCTGCCCAAATTTCCGCCCCGCCCCTGGAACCGGCAACCCGCTAAGGCGAAGACCGGCTCAGGGCCGGCCTTTCGGGCCACCGGTATCCTCGGCATAGATCAGATGGGTTGCCAGAACTTCGGCGGCGTCCCCAATATCCTTCACCAGCGCTGCGGCGATCGCGTCGCGGTCCCGCCTGCGCAGTGCCGAGATCATCTGGCCATGTTCCTCATTGGCAATGACATGGAAGCGCCCTTCATCCGCGAGGCGGTTCAGCCAGGGGCCGGTCCGCAACCAGCACAGCCCGATCATCTGCTGAAGGAATGGCTGCTTCGCGCTCTCGTAGATCAGGAAATGGAAGCTCTGATTATCCGCCAGATAGTCGGAAAAACGGCCCTCGGCGATTGAGGCGAACATGCGTTCGTTCAACACTTCCAGCTTTGTGCACAGCTCTGCACTGGCATGGGACAGCGCGGCCTCACCGGCCAGCGGTTCCAGCCGCAGGCGGATCGCGGTGATCTCGGCAAACCGGGCACGCGTCATGACCGGCACCTGCACCGTACGGTTGGCGGCAAGTTCCAGCGCCCCTTCAGCGATCAGGCGCTGCAGGGCTTCCCGGACCGGAGTGGCCGAAATGCCGAGGCTCGCCCCCAGACCACGGATGGTCACCGATTGTCCGGGGGTGAAGCGGCCCATAAGAAGCGCATTGCGCAAAGCCGAATAGGCCTGCTCGTGCAAGGGTTCGGCGGTCAGTTGGGCAAAATCCATAATGCTGTCTTTCAGGCACTTTGACCGAAACTATCAGTTTCCCCCGCAAGGCGCGAGCCTGCTGCCAGCCAGGCCTCAGGCGGCGGCAACCGCCGCATTGATTGCCTCAAGCAACCGTGTGGCTTCGGCCTTTTGCAACACCAGTGGCGGGCGGATCTTGAGAATGTTCGCGCCAGGTCCGGTGGCGCTGATCAGCACACCATTGCGCCGCAGATGGTTGACAATATGGCCCGCAAGCCGGGCATTCGGTTTGTTCGTGCTCTGGCTCTCGACACATTCCATCGCCAGAAACAGCCCTGCCCCCCGCACGTCACCGATATCATCGCGTCCGCGTGCAATCTCTGAAAGTCCCTGCTTCAGAAAGGCCCCGATCTCGCGCGCGTTTTGCTGAAGCCCTTCGGTTTCGATCACATCAAGCACCGCCATTCCGGCAGCACTGGCCACAGGATTGCCGCCGAATGTGTTGAAATAGCGGGCTTTCCCGCCGAATTCCGCGACGACTTCCGGGCGGATCGCCGCGCCTGCAACGGGGAAACCATTGCCCATTGGTTTGCCCATCGTGACGATGTCAGGCGTGATGCCATGCCGCTGGAAGCCCCAGAAACAATCCCCTGTGCGGGCAAAGCCTGGCTGCACCTCATCGGCGATGAAGAGACCGCCTTCGGCGCGGATCAGGTCGGCGGCCGGTTTCAGAAAGCCCGCCGGATCAGGGTAAAGCCCGTCACTTGAGAAAATGGTGTCGACGATGAAAGCGGCGGGCTCGATCCCCTCCGCGCGCATCTCTGCGATGGCTTTTGCCAGATCCGCCGCCAGTTTCGCGCCCTGTTCGGCGGGCGGGACAAACAGAGCATTGGGCGCATCGATCAGGCGCACCCTGGCGCCCCTCTGTACGAATCCACCCAGCGAAGGAGAGAATTCCGATACCGACTCGGTCAGCCCGTGATAGGCCAGCCGGGTCACGATCACCCCCTGGCGCCCGGTGTAAGACCGCGCGATACGCAGTGCGAGGTCATTGGCCTCTGACCCGGTGCAGGTGAACATCATATGCCCGAGCTCGGGGGGCATGGTGGCAAGCAGCCTCTCGGCATAGCTGACCACGCCCTCATGCAGATAGCGGGTATGGGTGTTGAGCGTGGCAAGCTGGCGGCTGACCGCCTCTACCACTTTCGGATGGCAATGGCCAACAGAGGCCACATTATTATAGGCATCAAGCCAGGCATTGCCCTGGGCGTCGTAAAGCCAGACCCCCTCACCCCGCACAAGATGGAGCGGTTCTTCATAGAACAGGCGGTAAGCCGGCCCAAGCGCTTTGCCGCGCCGTTCGATCAGCGCAAGATCCTCAGGGGCAAGACCAGCGGTCCGCGTCGGATCAAAAGCATTTACCATGGTGGTATCGGGTTTCATGCCGGTTTACTCCGTCGTTTTTACAGGCAGGGCGGCGCGCAGCAGCCGCGCGGTCTCTTCGGCGCCAATATGGTCGATCACATCAAGGCCGCGCAGCGAGGCGGCGGCATTCCTCAGGATATAGGGCGCGTTTTCGGGATAACGGGCGGCGCGCCAGGAGGTAACGGCCAGCGTGGTGACATGGCGCATCCGGATCAGATCGGGGAGCAGCGCGATCTCTTCCTCCTCTGGCATCAGAACCGAGGCATAGCCCGCAACCATATCCGCGACCCGCGCAAGCGGCGCAGGACCCCCGGTGATATTGTAGGAGCAGGCCACCGCCAGATCACAGGCCAGCGGCGTATGAACCATATCGCCGAAGTCGATGATCCCTGTCGGGGCGCTGGCCTCAACTGCGTCGACCACCAGATTGTGCGGGTTGAAATCATTATGCACGACCCAGGCGCGCAAATGCGGCAGGCGCGGGGCGATCCCGGCCTCAAACCGGTCGAGATGGGCACAAAGCCGGTCGCGCAACCCGGTATCGCTGACCGCGGACAGCATCGGGCGCAGGCTGGCCGCCTGTTTAATGTCCCATTGCAGCACATGCCCCGCGGCCGGATGGAAGAAGCCGCGCATTCCTTTGCTCAACCGCCCCAGCATCGCTCCTATGCGGTGATGCAGATCGGGGCCGGGCGTTGCGGCATGCAGCATTGTGCCGTCAAGCCATGTCAGCAGCCGCACGATATGCTGCTGCCCCGAAGGGCCGGTGACGATGTCCCAGGCCTCACCATTCAGCGTCTGACAGATCCGTTGCACTGGCAGATCGGGATCAATCACTGCCAGATGCATCAGCGCCGCCGTCTGCATCGCGGTGACGCTCCGGTCCTCGCTGGCATTGGTGATCTTCAAAAGCGCCTGGGTGCCGCAGGCCAGACGGATATGGAAATTGGAATCCCGCTCGGATGACAGGCTGCGGAACTGGCCGGCAATGCCGAAGGTGCGCAGGGCGATCTCTTCGGCCTCGGAGAGGGAAATGCCGGGCGGATCCTGCGAAAGCAGCAAATTGGCATCTGCCGCGCGGGCATCCGGTGCCAGAGCGGGATCGGTGGTCATCCTGAAGGGCGGCAAGCCGCCATGCGCCAGGCTGGCGCTGAGGTCGGACGGGATCTGCACGTCTTTATCCTTGTTCCTGTCTTCGGTCGCGGCCCCTCGGGGCGGCTCACACAGAGGAATTGCTGCCACCGGCGAGGCATTCGCCGCCATCCGCCACAAGGGCATGGCCGGTGATGAAAGAAGAGCGGTCCGAGCACAGGAAGAGGATCGCTTCGGCGATTTCTTCCACCCGTCCGAACCGGCCCATCGGCACCAGGGTGCCAACCACCTTCTCCAGCGCAGCCCGTCCGCCAAGCTGCGCCTCATAAGGGCCGTTAAAGGGAGTATCCACCCAGCCCGGGCAAAGCGCATTCACCCGGATGCCGTCTTTGGCGTAATCCAGTGCGATCTGCTTTGTCATCGTAATGACGGCGGATTTGGTGGTGATATAGGCAAGCATGCCCTTGTCGAGGAACACCCCCGCATTCGAGGCCGTGTTCAGGATCACGCCGCCGCCTTGCGCGCGCATATGCGGCAGCGCCGCCTTGCAGGCCGCAAACTGTGCAACGACATTGATCTCATAGCTTTTGCGCATCTCCTGCGCGCCGATATCCTCCATCGCGCCCGCGATCTGGATGCCGGCGTGATTGTGAAGGATGTTCAACGCGCCCCGATCAGCAACCAGCGCTGCGAAAACCGAGGTGATTGACGCTTCATCCGCCACATCCAGCGCGGCAGACCCTGCCTCGCCCCCGGCGTCCCGGATCCGTGCGGCGGTCGCAGCCGCAGCCGAGGCGTCGCGATCGGTCACCATGACGAAGGCGCCGTTTGCCGCCAGGATTTCTGCCGATGCCGCCCCAATCCCCGATCCGGCGGCGGTCACAAGTGCGGTCTTGCCGTCCAGAAGCCTTTGCGTGGTCATGCTTTGTCCCCCTCGCCTTCAACGGGCCCCCGCAGGCTGCGCTCGGTTGCGGCATCAAACAGATGGATTGCGCCGGTATCGGCAAAGAAGCTGCGGCTCTCGCCACGGGCGGGGGCGGTGCCGGGGGCCAGCCGCAGGGTCACCTCCTGGCCCGCGAGATCGCCGATCACATAGACCTCGGCGCCGCAGGGTTCGATCAGCGAGGCCGTGACCTGGAAAGCCGGCCAGTCCGCCTGAAGCGGCGCAAGGTGGAAGGCTTCGGGACGGATCCCAAGCAAAACCTTGCGGCCCGTCTCGCCGCGCAGATGGGCGAAACCGGCGGGAAGGGCAAAAGAAGGGCCGGACGCGACGCGGATTTCACCGCCGGCCAGCTCAGCGGGCAGCAGGTTCATCGCCGGAGAGCCGATGAATTTCGCGACGAAAGTGCTGGCCGGGCGATTGTAAAGCGTATCGGGGCTGCCGATCTGCTCGATCTTTCCGGCCCGCATCGCGACAATGCGGTCGGCAAGTGTCATGGCCTCGATCTGGTCATGGGTGACATAGATCACCGTCTGCTTTTCTTCGAGATGCATCCGCTTGATCTCGGCACGCATCGAGGTACGCAGTTGCGCATCCAGATTGGAGAGCGGCTCGTCGAAGAGATAGACCGCCGGTTCGCGCACCATAGCGCGGCCCATGGCGACCCGCTGGCGCTGACCGCCCGAAAGTTCACGCGGCTTGCGGTTCAGAAGGTGGTCGATATGCAGAAGCTTTGCCGCACGCGCCACCTGATCGGTAATCTTTGCCGCCGGAACCTTCGCAAGCTTCAGGCTGAAGCCCATATTCTCGGCCGCCGTCATATGCGGGTAAAGCGCGTAAGACTGGAAAACCATCGCGATGTCGCGGTTCTTCGGTGACAGATGCGTCACATCCCGCGCCCCGATGCGGATTTCCCCTGCCGTTGTCGGCTCCAGCCCTGCGATCATGCGCAAAAGCGTGGTCTTGCCGCAGCCCGAGGGGCCGACCAATACGACGAATTCCCCGTCTTCGATCTTCAGATCGAGATCGCGGATGATGTCATGGGTCCCGAAACTTTTGGCGAGTCGGACGACTTCTACCTCTGCCATAGCCCTGTCCTTCCTAGAATCTTTTGGTGAAAAGGCCGCGTTTCTCGCCGATTTCGGCGGCCTCTTCGATCAGCGCCGCAATCAGGGGCGCATTGAAACTGTCGCGCATCAGCTGCGCGCGGGCGCGTAACTCAGCTGCAGAGCCGGCCCGGCCAGGGCGCAGCAGCTCGTAGGTGTCGAGCAGCATCTCCTGCGGCACAGCGGTCAGCTCGGCCGCGCGCTCAAAGTTCTCGGCCAGTTTATCGCGCCTTGCCGCACGGGCGATATCTGCCTGAAGACGCAGCACCTCGGGCGTGATCGCAAGATCCTGCGGCCCGATCCGCCCCGCCACGGCGGCATCAACGGTGAAGTCATCAAGTCCCAGACCGCCGGGGGTACGCACCAGCTCCGGCGCCTGTTCCGAAAGCGGATAGAGATCAAGTGGAGACTGGCTCATGCGTTGCGCTCCGCGCTGGCGAAAAACATCTCTTCGGGGGCGGCTGCGGGGTCGGTCATCTCGGTCTCGATGGCGTAAAGCAAGGCCACACGCGGATGGAACCGCGCTCCAAGGGCCTGGCCGTCATTGGTCACGATGATCGGTTCAGGCAACTCACCCCAGGTCATGCGGCCCGCGTTGCGGCCCATTGCGCGGTACTGATCAAGGCGGACCAGAGGCGCATTGGAGAAAAGCTCCAGGTTCATATGCGGCAGCCGGTCTTTCTGGTGAATGATCGCTGTGCCCTTGGCCTGGATGCCGATGCCGAACCCCGATCCCGCCAGCCGGGCCGCCGTCAGCCCGAGGAAAGAGGTATCGGCTGTGTGGCGGATGCGGACGACACGCGGCAAAGCCCCGCCTTCGAGAATGCCCTTTGTCAGGGCATCCAGCACATCGCTCACGGCGTGGCCGGCGGTGGTCTGGTGGAGCCTTTCGCCGAAGGCCGGAGAGATGCCAATCACCACCTCATGCGGATCACGGCCCGGAGCGGCCTCGCCGATCGGGTAGAATTGCGCGGCGCCCGAGGGGGCCTGGTGGCGGCCCTCGCCGGCAAGGATATGATTGCGGTTGATTGTTCCCCGCACCGCTTTGACGCGGTTCCACCGGTCTTCGTCCATGTGGTAGCCGGTGCCCGGGCCGGAATAGCGGTTCGGGTCGTTGACTGCCGATACGACGCGCCCGTCGCGCACGATGGCCGAGGTCTGCAGATAGTCACCGCTGACGCGCTGGCGCAGCATGGACATCAGGTTTTCCGCCATCTCACGATGCCCGCGCAGCGCCAGAGCACGCACCACATCAAGCGCGGTCAGGCCGCGGGCTGCGATGTCCTGGCTGATCTGGAGCGTGCGCAACGGCGAGAATGTCTCGGTTTCATTCGAACCAGAGGCATGGATCACACTTTCGATCATCTCCGGCCCGGCCTCCGCAAGGCCCAGCTCGTCCAGCACATCGGCCAAAGCCAGCACCGCCTGACGGCGCAGGGCCAGGGCCGTTGTCTCTGCAACCGGCGCAAGCCCGCCATCGGCCTGGAAGTCGCGTTGCAGCGTCAGATAATCCTCCAGCTCTTCGGCGTTGAACAAGGAGGGATTGAACGAATTGTCATAGGCGCGGATCGAGCCGAACCCTGAGGTGATCAGGTCGGATCCTGCCAGCAGATAGGGCGTGATCTTCGCGCCAATCCTGACCTCGGATTCCGAGGTTTTGGTGTCATTCCCGGAGGCGCATTCGAGGCCCAGCCAGACCGCCAGCAGGTTTTCCGCCATCAGTTCGCGCACGCCGCCGGGCATAGAGGCGGTCAGTGGTGCCCCATCGACGCCGCCATTCTGCGTGCCCTGCACACCCATGGCGCGTTGCAGACAAAGGCAGCGCGCCTCAAGATAGAGAACCGAGCATTTCTCATGAAAGCCCATCAGCAGCTCAGACCCGGCGCCCGACGTGCAGCGCGCCTTGATGCCGCGCGAGGCATAGGCTGCGGTCAGGAAGGTCTTGGACCAGGGCGTGTCATCACCATCGACGAAGCTGCGCTCAGAGCCGTAGACAGAAACCGTCTCGGCATAGGTGGCAAGGCCCGCAAGACCTATCTTCAGTTCCTCAGCCTCTTCGATGGAACATTGGAACAGGGTCGAACCGCGCCCCGAGGCCGCGCCGACGGTGCAGGCCAGCGCATTGGCCCATGCGTTGCCCGCCACCCGCATTGTCGTCTCGATCTCGTCAAAGCCAAGCGCAACGGCAATGGCGCTGTCTGCCGCCAGTTGCAGCGGGTCATCCTTGGCATTGGTCACATGCGCCTGATTGCCGGGGCTGTGGCGCTGGCGCATCTTGGAATAGGCGAAGGTCGCCTCCAGCATCGAAAGCCGCCCGACCACCTCGGCCAGCTTCGCGGGCGTCATGCCGCGCGCCAGCCGCTCCAGCTCTTCACGCGGCACGTTCACATCGACCAGCATCCGGGCGATCCGGGTGCTGTCGAGGGCCATCGCCTCGGGCGCAACGGCAACATCGAGGTGATGCGCGGCGATGAAGGCGTCGAGAATGTCGAAATCCGCAGCCTTGCGGCCATCCATCTCTAGGATTTCACCTGCCGTCCCCAGCACGAGGCCCGGCACAGGATCCCAGGGGGAATGGAAGACGGCAAAGCCATGTTCCGGGTTTTCCTCTGAGAAGCTGTCCAGCCGCAGAGGGCGCTGGTCCCATTCCAGCATTCGGTTCCAGCGTGGGGTCTGACCGGCATCCATCTTCATTTCTCTTTCATGATGCGCAGGAGAAGCACGGTCAGGGCCACGACCGCAGCCAGCAGAATGAAGGACACAGCCGCCGCCTGGCCGATATCGAGAAAGCGAAAGCCCAGCCTGTAGGCATAGAAGCTGATCGTTTCCGTGACTTTGCCCGGACCGCCCTGGGTCAGCATATAAATCAGGTCATAGCTCTTCAGCGCGGTGATCAGGCGGATCAGCACCGTCACAAGGATCACGGGCTTGAGCATGGGCAACGTCACATGCCAGAGGATCTGCCACGAGCTGGCGCCATCGATCCGGGCCGCCTCGACCGGGTCCTGGGGCAGCGATTTAAGCCCGGCATAAAGCATGATCAGCATGAGCGAGGTCTCGTTCCAGATATCAACGAAGACCACTGTCGCAAGGGCAAGATCGGGATCTCCGAACCAGCCCTGTTCGGGAATGCCGACTTGCGACAGTACCCAGTTGATGATGCCCAGATTGGGGTTGAACATCAGCCGGAACATCAGCGCCACCGCGACGGGCGTCATCAGGATCGGCAGCATCAGCACGACCAGATAGAAATTGCGCATCTTCAGCCAGGGCTGGTTCAGCAGCAGCGCAAGCCCGAAGGCGATCAGAAACTCCAGCACGACGACGATCACGGTAAGCTTCATCGTCACCCATGAAACGCCGGCGAATTCCTCGCTCATCATCAGGGTGTAGTTCTCGAACCAGACCAGATCACCCATGCCATAGGTGATGATATATTCGTGCAGGCTGAGCCAGAGCGAGTAAAGCAGCGGCCCCGCCACCACCAGCGCCAGCACGAGGATCGTGGGCGTCATGAAAAGCAGTTTGTAAAAGCCGACAGAGAAGCCGTCGCGGCGGGAACTGTTCGGGGTGGCGCGTGTCATGTCTTCGGGCATCCGTCGCTGGGATCGGGTGTCACGGCCCGGCAAAGGCGGGCCGCGACATGTTACAGGTTCCGCTTATTTCAGCAGGGGATCGCCGCGGGTCAGACGCGCGAGCTTGTCTTCCGCATTGGCGATGGCGGTCGCCGGATCAGTGTTATTTGCCAGAACATCGCCCATCACCTCGGCGAAGACCTCGACAAGCTGGGTTGCGCGCGACATCACAGGCAGGCCCTTGGCATGGGCAAGGGCGTCACCGACCGCGCCCATCGCCGGCCAGCGCTCCAGATAGGCCGCATCGTCATAGATCCAGGCCTGGGTCGGCTGTCCGCCCGCCATAGCGCGCTTCATCGCGACATCTTTCGATTCCGCCCATTTGATGAATTCCCACGAGCAGTCGGGATTGGTCGCGTTGGACGGAATTGCCCAGCCCCAGCCGCCAAGCAGGCTGTCCTGGCCTGGCATCCGGGCAAAGGCCATCTTGTCGACAACCTGGCTTTCCTTTGGATCCTGAAGCGTCGGCATCAGGAAGAGAAACTGGATTGCCATGACGGCTTTATCCTGTTTCAGCGCATTGGCCACATCGTCAAAATTGGCCCCGAGCGCGCCCGGCTGGGCGGCATTCTTCATCAGATCGGCAAAGATCGTCACCGCCTCGATGGCCTCGGGAGAGCTCAGTGCCGGCTCCCAGGTCTCACGGTTGTAGAAATCGCCGCCAAGCGAGAAGAGGTAATTGGTCGCCTCCATCACCACCGGATCGGCGCGCTGACCGGACATGGCGACACCGGCCTTGCCGGTAAACTCGCCCGCCCATTTCGCCAGTTCGGCATATTCCTGCAGGGTTTCGGGCAGGCGCCAGTCGCGGCCAAATTTCTCTTTATAGCCAGCCTGGAACTCTGCGCTGTCGGTGATGTCTTTGCGGTAGAGCATCCCCATCGCATATTGCCAGAAGGGCAACATATAGGTGCTGCCCTTGACATGGCCATTCACCTCCATCAGCGCCGGATAATAGGCCGAGGTATCGACACCGTCCGCTGCGATCCGGTCATCGAGCGGCAGGATCCAGTTTGCAGTGACAAACTCTCCGGCCCAGTAGCTGTCGACCACCAGCACATCATAGGAGCCGGACGAAGCCGTAAGGCTTGGCACCAGCTTTTCATGCATCAGCGAGTAATTCACCGCTTCCAGATTGAGCTTTGCACCGGAGAGCGCTTCGAATTCAGGCGCGACTTCCAGAAGTGCGGTGCTGTCGGGCACGGTCTCCAGCAGCAGGTTCAGCGTCTTGCCCTGGCAGACGGCGGCCGCATCAGCCAGCGCGCCCGAGGTGGTCATCAGAAGCGCGGCAGTTATACCGAGCCCGGTTTTCGTCAAACGGGTCATTTCTGTCTCCTTGTTGGTGTGAGTCAGGGCTTTGCCCTTGTTTTATTTTGGGGCTCAGCCCTTCACCGCGCCTGTGTTCAGCCCCGAGACGAGGAAACGGCGCATGGCAAAATAGAGGACAGCCATGGGCAGCATGGCGAGGATCGTCGCGGCACTGACCGCGCCGATTGCTGTGCCCTGCTGCGTTACGAGGCTCGAAATGGCGACGGGGAGGGTTTTCGAGTCATTGCCGGAAAGCATCAGTGCGAAGAGAAACTCGTTCCAGCTGAGCACGAAGCTGAGGATTGTCGCGGCGCCGATACCGGGCAGAAGGGCCGGCACGATGATCCGGATAAAAGCGGTGAATGGTGTGCAACCATCGATCAGCGCTGCCTCGTCGAGCTCTCGCGGGACGCGCTTCATAAAGCTCATCAGCAGCCAGACCACATAGGGCAGATTGAAAGCCAGATAGGTGATGATCAGCCCAAGATGGGAATCGGTCAGCCCTATATCTTTGAAGATCAGGAAAAACGGGATCACCAGCACGATGGGCGGCATCATCTGGGTCGCAAGGATGATCACCGGCATTGCCTTGCCGCCAGCCTGATAGCGGTCGATCGCATATGCCGCCAAAGCCCCGATCACCACCGCCAGCACGGTCGAGGCCAGGGAAATCACCAGGCTGTTGAGGAAGAACGTTCCGAAGTTCATCTCGGAAAGGATGGTCCGGTAGTTCTCGAGAGTCGGAACGAAGAAGATTTCCGGGGGCAGCTGATAGGCCACCACCTTATCGGCAAACGAGGTCCTGAGCACCCAAAGCAGCGGCAAGAGCACCACCAGGCTGCAAAACCCGAGGATTGTATGGGTCAGAAGACGCTGGACGAGAGAGGGTTGCATCCGCGATGCCTGTAATTTGTTATAACAGATAACGATCTTGCAAAGACTCCGCGGGTCTTGTCAACTGAAATTCGCAAGACTTGCGGTGATGATGAGGGAAATGCCCGAAGTCACCGCGAAGCAGTTCTGCCAACGGCGAATACCCCCGCCAACAGCGGGGGCCTCGATAGGCGTGGATCAGAACAAGGGGTAAACTGCGATCAGCGGTGCAAACCGGGGATCTGGTTCAATGCGGTGATGCGGTAGTCGGGGCGCAGCTCTCCTGCAGGGTCGGGGTGCCCCAGAGGCAACAGCATCGCAACACGCATCCCGGCACTCTGCGCCGCCCTCACTCCTGTCAGGCTGTCTTCAACTGCAAGAATTTCAGCAGGTTCAACGCCGGTCAGCTCTGCGGCGCGAAGATAGGGCTCGGGCGCCGGCTTGCCCTCGCGGACATCGTCAAGTGAGATGGTGCCGCGCATGATCCTGTCGATTTGCAGGGCGGCCAGATTGGCATCCACGACCTCGCGATCAGAATTGGAGGCGCAGACCTGGATCACCCCGAGCGCATCCAGCGCCCGCACCACAGCCACCGCACCGGGAATCTCAGTCAGGCTGCCCGCCCCCGCCGCATAATTGAGGTTAATTTGCCGGTAAAACCCTGCCTCGGTCACCCCCTCTTCCAGATCGGCACGAATGGCCTGCCAGACATCGCGCAGATGAGTGCCAACAAATGTGCTTTCCGGCAGAGCGGACAGATCAAGGCCATGCGCCGCGCAGGTCGCGAGCAAGGCCCGGTGATGCAGCGGCTCACTGTCGATCAGGGTTCCGTCGATATCCCAGGCAATCGCCTTCCAGGGAAAACCCGTCACCACTGCGACCCGTCCAGGCGGCGATAGAGATTACGGAATGCGGCATAGCCGTCGTCGTAGACCTTCCGATCGGCGGGGTCGGGGGTGAAAAGCCGGTCCTGGCTGGTAAAAGCGGTGATCCCACCCCATTCCGCCGCACCAAGCCCGACCGCCGCCGTCCATGCCGCGCCGAGGCAGGAGCCCGGATGCCCGCCAGGCCGGTGCAGCGGTTCCCCGAGCACATCGGCGACAATCCCCATCCAGACCGAGGATTTTGCGCCGCCATCCGAGACCATGAAGCGCCGCGTCTTATGCCCGATCTCGCGGAAAATCTCGATATGGTGGCGGATCGCATAGGCATAGGATTCAAGGATCGCCCGCCAGATATGGCCCAGATCATGTGACAGCGTCAGCCCGTTCAGCGCACCACGTGCCGCCGGATCATGCAGAGGGGTTTTCTCGCCCAGCAGATAGGGCAGGAAGGTAAGCCCCATCGCGCCGGCGGGCCGGTCTGCCGCCAGCGCATCAAGCGCGGCATGACGCGAGCCATTGAGCGGAGCGATCCCGGACGCAAAGGTGTCCACGAACCAGTTCAGCACCGAACCGCCGGTCGACATGCAGCCATTGGGCATCCAGAGGCCCGGGATCAGATGGTAATCGAGAAAGAGGCGCGGATCGGGGCTCAGCACATCGGTTGCGGTCAGGATATCCACCGCGCCGCCGAATTTCAGCAATACGTCGCCGCCAGAAACCACACCGGCCCCAAGACATGAGGCGATCATATCCGCAGCGCCACCGATGACGGGGGTGCCCTCGGCCAGACCAGTCGCCGCCGCTGCGGCAGCGGTGACACTTCCGAGCACGGCCGAGGAGGCAATCAGCGGCGGAAGCAGATGCGGCGGAATCCCGGTCATCGCCGCCTGGGCAAGATCGACCCTGCCCGAAGCGACATTGACGATTCCCGCCTCCAGCGCCCAGTTCTGTTCGACCGCCGCGACGCCGGTAAGGCGAAAGTTGATGTAGTCGTAAGAGCCAAGCAGCACCTTTGCCCGGGCCAGAATCTCGGGTTCATGGCGGGCCAGCCAGCGGATCTTGGCCCCCACAAGCTGCTGATTGACGCCGCAGCCTGCGGCTTTCAGGAAAACCGGCTCGTCGATCTCGCGCTTCATCTCCTCGACTTCTGCGCCGGCACGCCCATCACTTTGCTGGATCGAGCGGCGCAGCACCGCACCCGTCTCATCCAGCAAAACCGTGGCAGGCAGCATTCCGGCCACGCCGATGCCTGCAATATCAGCGCCGGAAATTCCGGCGGTTTTCAGAAGCTCGGGGATCAGATCGCAGCAATTCGCCCACCATTGCGCGGGGTCTTCCTCGGCCCAGCCCGGCTTTTCAGCATAAAGCGTGACAGGGCGCGAGGCGAGCGCCAGCACTTTGCCCCCGGTATCCGCGAGGATGCCGATGGTCGAAGTTGTGCCGATATCAAGGCCGAGAAAGACAGTCATTCAAAAGATCCGCTGCGCAGGGTTTCGGGTCAGGCAAGGATCACCCGTACCCCGGCCCCTTCCAGCACAGAGGCCAGATCCGGGGGTGGGGGCGCATCGGTGATCAGGGTGGAAAGTTCCGCGAGGGAGGCGATCAGCACCGTGGAGACCCGGCGGAACTTTGTGCTGTCCAGCAGCAGCACACGTTCGGCCGAGCGCTGCAGGAAAACCGTCTTCACGGCGGCTTCCTCGGGCGAGTAGTCAAACACACCTTCGGCCGTCATCCCCGAGGCACCGAGCAGCGCGACGTCGAAATAATATCGCGAAAACCCATCAACAGCCTCGGTGCCGGTCAGCGACATTTCTTCGGCCCGGATCACGCCGCCGCTCATATAGACAGAAAGCCCGGCCCGGGCCATCGCCTGGCCGGCGCGCATGCTGTTTGTGAACACCCGCATCTGTGGCTGCGGGCCCGCAGCAGCAACCGCACGCGCGGCGGCAAGGACAGTGGTGCCCAGATCAAAGGCAAGCGCATTGCGACCCGCCACATGGCGGGCGGCGGCAAGAGCGATCCGGGCCTTACGGTCGGCATTCTGCCGGGCGCGGGCCTCGAAAGCGGGCTCTATATCATCAATCACCGTCAGCGGGCCGCGGCTCAGACCGATGGCGCCACCATGGACGCGTTCCAGCAAGCCGTCACGTTCAAGCTCCGCAAGGTCGCGGCGCACCGTCATATCTGAGACGCCGAATTCATGGGCCAGATCGGTAACCGTAACCGAGCCCCCTTCATTCAGCCTTTCAAGAATGCGGACCATGCGGGCCTGAGCCGGGGCGCGGGCAATCCCGGTCGCTGGCTGTGGCGCTGCTGCTCCGTGGGGTGCGGGCTCAGGGGGTTCGGTGGCAATCATCTGTTCGGGCGGTATCATGTCCTGGCCTGATCCTTTTCGGGGTATGGGTATCGTATTCCCGGGCCCGTATCACATCGCGCCAGGAATCTCCCGGCCTTTCCATGTTTTGCCTGCACAAGTGCTGCGCCACAAGGTCGGAGCGGCGCATGATCGATCAAATCAAAACATATAAACCGCAAAAACCGAACATACTCAAACATTATTCTTGCGTCAGTCTGAAAGTTTTGTTTGATTTCTGCCATCAAGGGAGATTCCAAATGCGTGCAGATCAGCTGGCCGAGCAGCAACACCCGGGCCTTGGCGGCAAGCGGGCCTTCGTCACCGGCGCTGCGACCGGGATAGGGTTTGCGATTGCGAAGGCGCTGGCAGCGCAGGGAATTCAGGTGGTGATTGCTGACCTGAACCTTGAGGCGGCAGAGGCTGCGGCGGCATCGCTCGGCGCTGGTCATCATGCTGTCAGAATAGATGTGCGCCAACGCGATTCGGTTCAGGCCGCATTCGACCAGGCGCTGGAACTGGCTGGCGGAATCGAGATCTGCATCGCCAATGCCGGGGTGTCCACCATGCGCGCGGCCGTTGATCTGACGGACGATGACTGGGACTTCAATATGGATGTGAATGCGCGCGGCGTCTTTCTGACAAACCAGATCGTTTCGCGCTATTTCCTGCGGCAAAGCCGTGGTGTCATTGTCAACACTGCCTCCCTGGCGGCCAAAATTGGCGCCCCTCTTCTGGCACATTACTCTGCCTCGAAATTCGCGGTTGTCGGCTGGACCCAGGGCCTCGCCCGCGAACTGGCGCCGAAGGGCATTCGGGTGAATGCGGTTTGCCCGGGCTTTGTGCGCACCTCTATGCAGGAGCGCGAGATCCTCTGGGAAGCCGAACTGCGCGGCATGACCCCCGATGAGGTCGAGCAGGATTACATCCGCCAGACGCCGCTCGGCCGGATCGAGACACCAGAGGATGTCGCAGGCGTTGTCGTCTTCCTTTGCTCGGATGCGGCCCGCTTCATGACCGGCCAGGCGATCAACGTGACCGGCGGCGTTTACACGACCTGACCCCTCCTCCGCCACGCGTGTCCGGTAATGTCCGAACCCGCATCTTTCACATAAACGCCCGGGAATGAGGCTCTTTTGACAGCGATCACACTCGACAGTATCAGCCGCGATTATGGCAGTGGCGTGTTCGGGGTCAGGGATGTCTCCCTCACCATCGGCGAAGGCGAGTTTATGGTGCTTCTGGGGCCTTCGGGCTGCGGAAAATCCACGACGCTCAGAATGATCGCCGGGCTGGAGGAAATCACCTCGGGACGGATCCGGATTGGCACGCGCGACGTGACCGAGCTTGCGCCGCGGGACCGCAACGTCGCCGTGGTGTTCCAGAGCTACGCCCTTTATCCACATATGTCGGTGCGTGAAAACATGCGCTTTGGCATGAAGATGCGCGGCACACCTGTCGCAGAGCAGGACAGACGCATCGCCGAAGCCGCGGCAATCCTCGGGCTGGAACCCTATCTCGACCGCCGGCCCGGTGCGCTTTCAGGGGGCCAGCGTCAGCGCGTAGCGCTTGGACGGGCCATGGTGCGCGAGCCGGATGCCTTCCTGATGGATGAGCCACTGTCCAATCTCGACGCCAAGCTGCGCGGTGAGATGCGCCAGGAGCTGGTGAAACTGCATCGCCGTCTTGGCAAGACCATGGTCTTTGTCACCCATGACCATGTCGAAGCCATGACGATGGGTGACCGCATCTGTATCATGCGGGATGGCCATATCGAACAGGTCGGCCCACCGCTTGAGGTCTATGCCAACCCGGCCAATACATTCGTGGCGCAGTTCCTTGCTTCACCTGCGATGAACCTTATCCCGGCCAGCCTGACCGGACATGGCACAGAGCTCTTTCTGAAAGCCGGGCCTCTTGAGGGGGCGCTGCCGCCGGCCAAGGCCACGCTTTATGCAAGCGCCGCGCAGGAACCGGCCATTCTGGGGCTGCGCGCCGAGGATATCCTGTCTGAGCCCGCTGCCGGCACCTTGCCGGTCACCGGCAAGGTTGTGGTGCGCGAAGCGCTTGGCGCCGAAAATCTGATCGGCATCGAGACGGCCGGAGGCGTTGCGATTTCGGCGCGCACCGGGCGCCATTTCCTGCCCGCATTCGGCGATCAGGTCACGCTGCACGCCGATATGGCGCAGATGCATCTCTTCCGTGGCTCGGATGGCAAGGCCTGGCCCAGGCGGGCTACGCCATGATGCGCCGGGTGTTGTCGCATCTGGGGCTGATCCTTGCCTGCCTGATTGTGCTTTTGCCGATCCTCTGGGTGTTTCGCACCTCGCTGGTACCGGAACATGCCTCTTATTCGAGAGAGGTTTTTCCCGAGGTCACGCTGGACAATTACCGGGCGCTGTTTGCCGAGAAAAATTTCGGCCGCAACTACATGAATTCCCTGATCGTCGCCCTGCTTTCGGTGGTGCTGACCATGCCGCTGGCCGCCATGACGGGCTATGCCTTTGCGCGGTTCCGCACCGGCGGACGCTTTGCCCGTTTTGCCACGCTGGCAAGCCAGATGCTGCCGCCAGTGGCGCTCGCGCTGCCGGTTTTCATGCTGTACCGCGTCACCGGCCTCACCAATTCGCTGACCGGCCTCGTGCTGGTCTATTCCGCGATCAACCTGCCTTTCCTGACCTGGATCCTGATGGGGTTTTTCGAGTCGATCCCCGAGGATCTGGAGGGTGCCGCCATGACGGATGGTGCCACCCGCTGGGGGGCGTTCTGGCGCGTGGTTCTGCCGGTCGCCGCGCCAGGAATTATGGCGGCGGCGGTGCTGGGGTTCATCCTGTCCTGGAATGAATTCCTTTTCGCGCTGATCCTCGGCGGCTCAAAAACCGCCACGGTTCCGGTGGCACTTGCCGCGCTGCAAACGTCAAATGGGGTGCAGATCTCACAGGTTTCGGCCGGCGTCTCGCTGGCCATTCTGCCGCTGCTGATCGCGGTGAGATTCATCCAGAAATACCTGGTTCAGGGCCTGTCATTCGGCTCGGTTAAATAAGTCCACTCAAGAAGACTATTTGCGAAAACAGAGAGGAAAAACGATGAAATCCAATGCTTTCCTTGTCGCAGGCAGCCTTGCTGCCGCATTCTGGGCCAGCACTGCACTGGCCGATGGCGTGACGCTTCGCGCCCTGATGGAAGACGTCCCCGAAACAAAAATCATTGAGGCTCTGCTGCCCGAATTTGAGGCCGAAACCGGCATCAGGGTCGAGTTCGAGAAGGTTGGTTACGGCGATATGCATGACAAGCTGGTGGCACAGCTTGTCGGCGGTGAAAGCTACTACAACCTCCTTTCGGTCGATTTTCTCTGGGCGGGCGAATTCCCGGCGGGCGGCTGGCTGGAAGACCTGAACCCCTATGTCGCAAAGACCGGCTTCGACATGGCCCCCATTATTCCCGCCATGCTGGATCTGCTGGGCCGCACTGACGCGGCGATGCCGATCCTGCCGATGTACAACTACTCGATGGGTCTGATCTATCGCAGCGATCTGCTTGAAAACGCGGATCTGGCCGCGAAATATCAGGCGTCAACCGGCAAGGCGCTGGCGGCGCCCACAACGCTGGAAGACTATGTTGCCATCGCGAAATTCATGAAGGCCGAGGGCGCCGTCAACGGCGCCGCAATGCAGGGCCAGCGCGGTGACCCCAATTCGATGGAGTTCTCCAACTATCTCTTCGCGGCGGGGGGCGACTATCTGGCCGCCGATGGCAGCGTTGTGCTGAACTCTGACAAAGGCCGGCAGGCGCTTGGCTTCTACACAGATATGATCGCAAACGCGGCCCAGACCGGCGCGCTTTCTGCCACGCTTGACGATACGATGCGCCTGATGTGCGCCGGCGAGAGCTTCTCGATGGTCACCTATTGGTGGATGTTGCCGCAGATCGACAATGCAGAGACCTGCCCGAATGCGGCGGGCAAGCTGTCAATTTCGGTGATGCCGGGCGGCCATGGCGAAAGCGGCGGCTGGGGCTGGGGCATCCCGAAGAACATCCCAGACGAGCAGAAAGACGCGGCCTGGACCTTTATCTCCTGGGTGCAGTCGAAAGACATCTCGGCGAGGCGCGCGCTGGAAGGCCATGCGCCGGTGCGCTCGGACACTTTCGAGGATGCTGCGGTTCTGGCGAAATACCCCTTCTATGCCCAGGCCGGGGAGATCGTGGCATCCGGCAAAAGCTTCCCGATCTTTACCTACACGCCGCAATATCAGGATGTGATCGGCACCCAGATCTCGCTGGCAGCAAGCGGCGATGCCACGGTTGAGGCCGCGCTGGAGGCTTCGGCGAAAGGCCTTGAGGAACTGCTCGCGAAGTAACCTCTGTTTGCCTCCGGGCCCGTCCGGGTCCGGAGGCCCCATAACCCCCTGGAAGGAGCGCTCCATGAGCGTGATTGCAAGAAACAGGATCCGTGCCGGCTGGAGCTTTGCCGCGCCTGGCCTTGCCATGCTGGCGCTGGTGATGGGGATTCCGCTGTTTTATGCGCTGGCAATCTCGCTTTCCACCATGACAATGATCCGCCCTGATCTGCATTTCGCAGGGATTGTGAATTTCGCGAAGATCATGTCGGAACCGCTGTTCTGGCACTCGCTATGGCTGACGCTGCGCTATTCGGTTGCAGCGGTGATTGGCGAGTTCATCATCGGCCTCGGACTCGCATTGATGCTGCGCCAGGTGCTCGCGATGCGGGGCTTCTATTTTGCAATTCTCACTCTGCCCATGGCGATGTCGCCGGTGGCGGTTGCTTTGATCTGGCGGATGCTTTTGCAGCCCAATCTCGGCATTATCAACCAGAGCCTTGCGGCGATGGGCCTGCCGATGATCGACTGGCTTGGTGACAGCTCCCTCGCGCTTTCCACGCTGATCTCAATCGATATCTGGCAGCAGACCTCTTTTGTCGTGCTGCTGCTTTCTGCAGGCCTCGCCTCACTGCCGCGCGAGCCCTATGAAGCCGCCGAAGTTGATGGTGCCGGGCCGTTCCAACAGTTCTGGTATATCACGCTGCCGCTTCTGCGCCCCGTCTCGGCCATCGCCATCGTGATCCAGCTGATCAATGAATTCCGCACCTATGATCTGATCTATGTGCTGACCAAGGGCGGCCCTGGGGTTTCGACCGAACTGCTGTCCTTCTTTGCATATAAGCGCGCGTTCCAGGGGCTTCAGGTCAATGAGGGCAGTGCGGCCGCCTTCCTGCTTTTGCTGATCATCCTGGTGATCACCGTTTTCTTCTTCTGGCTGCTTGAGCGTCGGAAGACCTGAGCGCCCTTTCTTCAACCCTCTAACCCATTTCCGCCAGATCGCCGCTTGTGGCCGGCGGAGCAAGGAGACTGATATGACCAAATTCGCCCAGCTTTTCCCGGGGATCAGGCCTGTCATTGCGATGGTTCACCTGAATCCGATGCCCGGCACCCCCCTTTACGATGCCGATGCAGGGATCGAGGGGATCTATCAGGGCGCATTGAAGGATCTGGAGGCGCTCCAGGCGGCCGGTGTCGATGCGGTTATGTTTGGCAATGAAAATGATCGCCCCTATGAGCTGAAGGTCGATATCGCCACGACTTCGGCGATGGGTTTCGTGATCGGTCGCCTGCGTGAAAAGATCCAGAAACCCTTTGGCGTCAACGTGCTCTGGGATCCCGACAGCACCGTGGCCCTGGCAGCGGCCACCGGCGCCTCCTTCGTGCGTGAGATTTTCACCGGCACCTATGCCTCGGATATGGGGCCCTGGACCCCGAACGCCGGCCGGGCGATGCGCCGGGCACGCCAGCTGGACCGCAAGGATCTGGTGATCCTGAACAATGTCTCTGCAGAATTCGCGGCCTCGCTTGACAGCCGGCCGCTTGCAGATCGTGCGCGTTCGGCGGTCTTCTCATCGATCCCGGATGCTGTGCTGGTGTCCGGTGCGATCACCGGTGAATCCGCAAAGATGATCGATCTGGAATCGGTCAAAAAGGTCCTGCCCGACACGCCGGTTCTGGCCAATACCGGCGTAAAACATGCCACCGTCGAGGATGTGCTGAAGATCGCCGATGGCTGTGTTGTGGGCTCGTCGCTCAAGCTCGACGGTCACACCTGGAATGCGGTCGATCCCAAACGCGCGCAGGAGTTCATGGATATTGTTCGCAAGATGAGGCGCTGAAGCGCGCCGCGGGGGCCGGCAGATCCGGCCCCCGGCAATCGGCCCGGCGCGCGGGCGGGGCACGAAAGGGTGCCCGCAACGGCCACCTCCGCTTCTCCTCCTCCATTCCTGCTGCTCGGGACCAGAAATGTGGGCAAGCTTCGAGCGGAGGGTGCCGCATCAGCCACCAGGTCAACATAGTAATCATGAGAACTGAGACCGGTGCGAGAGGCCACCCTGAGATGTCGCGAAGCCGGTTACGCCAGCACCTTGAGGCGGTATATTTTCATTTTTTTACCATTATCCGCCGCGCCCGTCAGCTTCAAAGTACGATCAATAAGTTTGCATTATCGGACTTCTATACCGTTTCCATGAAAACCTGAAAAACACCGGCATAGCAAAGCCCGGACCGCAGCTTTTCCACCGGCTCCGGGCTTCCTCCGTTTCCGCCTGTCGGGTTTCTGACCGGAATGGTTAAACGCCTCATGCGTTGCCTCACCCATAGCTGGCGCAACTGGCTTCCAGCCTCTTGCAGCGCGGGCGCCTTGAGAGGGTGGGCGCGACTGCCTTGTCGCCCAGGGCTTTCCGCCAGGTTGCGGTTGCCGCGGCTCAGCCGAAGGGGATCATTGCAAAGAACTGCCGCTCTGCGCCATATTCCAGTCATGAAACAAGGCCTTGCCGACATCCATATAGTGGTCAGGCCGGGCCGGCGGGGTCCGGCTGGAACATGCGAGAGATGAAGGTGCAACGCTGGCCATGAGCATGGTCATTCAATACTGGCATCAAGCTGACTGCCCGCCAGAGATTCGCCGCCGACAGGGCGAATGGGCGCGCGCCTTCACCGGACAGTACCAGCTCTTTGATCGCGAGACCGCCGCTGATTATCTCGACCGGCAGTTTGGGGCAGAGGCGCTGGCAGGCTTTCTTGCCTGCGCGGTCCCTGCAATGGCATCGGATTATTTCCGGTATCACCGGCTGGCGGCGGAAGGCGGGCTCTATGTCGACCCGGCCTTTCTGCCCGGCCCCCTCGCCCCGCAGCTGTTGCGATCCGGACATCCGGTATTCGCGCTCTCGGCCCCGGCGGAGGACCTAACTCCCATGGTCCGGAAGGCGCGCACCGCTCTCGGCCGGGTGCTGATCAACAGCGTTTTGCATGCAGGCCCGGCCCCGGCACGTTACTTCGCCTTGGTCGCGGAGCTGGTGCGGCGCCTTGTGCGGCAGCGGGCCGCAGACCGGATCCCGATGCTGACCGGGTTCGGAGTGCTGACGGCGTTTGACTATATCGTCAGCCTTTCAGAGCCGGATCCGGCGCATGTCCTGGACGTGCTGCGCAACGCCGTTCCGCCAGGCAGCGACCGCGCCCTGGAGGTGATCGGCGCGTTTGTGACAGACCATGCCAGTGAGCTTCACGGTGTTTCGCGCTGCACAACAGGATCGATGGCGGCGATGGCGGCCTCGCTTTTCCGGCCTGGGGAAGATCAGGCACGGCCCGCAGGTCCGGCACATTGGTCACACCATGACGGCAGCATTTTCGCGCCTGGCGATCCTCGCCCCCTGCCCTCCCGGGACAAGCAACCGACAGAAATGCACTCTGCAGATATCACCCGGAACCAGCTCATCCATCAGGGGCTGTTCGATCCTGTTTATTATCTCAGTCAGTGCGGGAATGGCCTGAGCACAAGCGAGGCATGGCGTCATTTCCAAAGCCATGGCGATGCAAGGGGACTGGACCCATCCCCCTATTTCTCCACTAAGTTCTATAAAGCGAGCTACCCGAACTGGCACAAAAAAGCTGCCAGCGCGGCAGAGGACTATCTGTTGCGGGTGGCAAAAGGTCAGAAACGCCAGCCCCACCCCCTGATTGACCCCGAGGATTACCTCGAGGCCAATCCCGACCTGCGCGGCCCCGCGCAAGATCCCGTGCGGCATTTCATCCTGCATGGCGATGCCGAGGGGCGCTCGCCTTCCAAAGGGTTCGATGCCGGTTTCTATCGCCGGTGTTACCTCGCGCTCGGCCAAAGCCACCCGTTTCGCCATTATGTCACCGAAGGCTCTGCGCTAGGATTTCTGCCGCGGCCAACACCTGTCGATGCGGCAATGTCAGGCGCCGCGATGGCGGCTGCGATGACCGGACGGCCACGCCCCTTCGTGCTGGTCTGCCATGACGCGCAAAAGGCCGGGGTGCCGATCCTGACGCTCGATCTGGCGCGCGCCCTTGGCACCCGGGGCTATGTTCCGGTTTTCCTTTTGGGCAATGCCGGGCCTTTGCTCGACAGGTTTCGTGCGATTGGCCCCGTTTTCATCCTCGCAGAGGGATGGGATGCGACCGGGCTGGCCTCTGCGCTGCCGCAGGGCACGGCTGCGCTGATCAATACCAGTGCCGCCGCCGGGCTTGCGGTGCCTCTGGCGCAGGCAGGTCTCGACTGTCTGGTGCTGCTGCATGAGATGCCCGATTACATCCGGGACCAGGGCCTGATGCCGGATCTTCGTCTGGCGCAAGCGGCGGGCGCCCGGCTGATTGCCTCGATGCCGCAGATTTCACGGGGCATTTCACCGCTCATCTCGCAGGGGACCTCTCGGGGCAAGGCTGGGCCGCCGGCGGGGGACCCCTGCCCTGTCGGGCAATTGCGGCCAGGGATCATTCCGCCCCCGACGCCGCTGGCCTCATTCCGGCGCGCGCGGCTGTGGCGGCAGCGGCAGGACGGGCCGGTCTTTATCGGCGCCGGCCATGCCGACAAGCGCAAAGGCTTTGATCTGTTTCTCGACGCGGCCCGGCGGATCCGGGCGGCGCAGCCCGGCGCGCGCTTTGTCTGGCTGGGGGTGCTGGACGCCTGGGCCAGGGATCTCGCGAATGCCGCCCTGGCCGGGGGGCTGCCCCTGACCCTGCCCGGATTTGTCGAGGATTGCCTCGGCTGGTATCGTGCCGCTGACGTTTATCTGCTGACCTCGCGCCAGGATCCGGGGCCGACCACCGCGATCCATGCCGCAGCGGTTGGCACGCCCTTTGTCGGCTATGCCGCCGATATCGGCCTGATCGGGATGACGGAGGGCGTCGGGCGTTTCCTGCCCCCCGAGGATGAGGCGGGATTTGTCGCGGCAGCGGGTGCCGCCGCCAATGCGGTCACTTCCGGGTCCCGCCGGGATCTGCGCCGGCTGATCCGGAGGGAGACCGGCTTCGGGCCCTATGTCACAGCGCTTCTGAGCCGGTTTCATTCCGCAACAGACGGCGAAGCCTGACCCAGTCGCGGATCGGCATGGCCGGATTGCCGATCATGCGCGCCCCGGCCGCAACCTTACCGATCACCACTGCGCCACCGCCGATCTCTGCCCCGTCGCCGATCTCCATCACCCGGCGGCGGCTGCCATTCATAACCGCCCCCCTCGGAGCGATATTCACGCTTTCGCCGATCTTCACATGCCCGGCCAGGGCGGATTCGATCGCCAGCGTTGAGAAATCGCCGATCTCCACATCATGGCCGATGCTGGAGGACAGGATCATCGCACAGGCGCCGATCCTCACCGCCGGCCCTAGCCGGGTCCAGGGCATGGTGATCGAACCGGGGCCGAATTGCACATCCGGATCGACATGCGGCAGATCGGGGCAGCAGGCGGTGGCAAGAGTTGCACCTTCCTCGCGCAGCCCCCCGGCCACCCGGCGCCGCAATCCCGGGGTCGAGACCGTCAGCAGCACAGGCAGGGCTGCGTGGTCACGCAGCCGCGCAGCCGACGAGATCACCGGCACACCAAGGCCGGGATGCACGAACCCGTTCTCGATATCATCAATCAGCGCCCGGACACGGACGCGGCCCCGCCAGTATTCCTCAAGTCCGCGCAGGATCATCAGACTATGCCCGCGCGCGCCGAAGACTGTGATCTCGTCGAAATCGGTGGTGGATTTCATTCGGCCTGCTCCGGTTTGGGGGCGCCGTGATCAAGCACCGCCGAAACGATGGCGGTGATGCGCGCCAGCTCTGGCGCAGTAATACGGCCATGAAAGGGCAGGCAGAGAAGTTCAGGCCCTGCCTCCGGCGCCACCGGGGACGTGCCGGAGGCGGTCACGATACCGTCTCCGGCCCAGTATGTGCCAGGACCGCAAAGCAGCGGAAAGTGATCTCGCGTGAAGATGCGCCCCTCGGCGAGGGCCAGCA